>CADAFY010000120.1:0-4704 GCA_902787255.1 uncultured Bacteroidia bacterium | reverse complement strand
GAAGATGGCTTGCGCTCCTACAGTTGGTCTTTCTACAAGGCGCTGCCTTCTTTGAACGCGATTCCTGTCAGCGAAAGCGCCACGGTGGACTATGCCGCCTGCCGTGGGTTCTCCGGCTATTTGAGCGAAGATGCCTATACGGCGGAAACCTCGACTTCCTGGAGTTGGAGTGAACTGCGCAATATCAATTATTATCTGGACGCGCTGCACAGCGAAATCTGTACGGTCAATCCGGAGAAACGGAATCATTATGAGGGTATCGCCCGCTGGTTCCGCGCCTATTTCTATTATGGAAAATTGACGGAATACGGGGCGGTTCCCTGGTTTGAACATTGTCTGAGCAATACCGACCTGGATGAAATGTATAAAGGCCGGGATTCACGCGATGTGATTATTGGCCACATCATCGAGGACCTGGATTTTGCCGCCGAGCATATTACGACGGAGACATCAGTAGGCAATTCCTTAATAACCAAGTACACTGCCTGGGCTCTGAAGTCACGCGCCTGTCTGTTCGAAGCATCTTTCCGCAAATACCACGGCGTGTCCGGTACGAAGTACTCGGTCAAAGCCTTGTATGAGCAGTGTGTGGATGCCTGCAACAAATTGATGAGTTCCAATAAATTCTCTCTCAATCATACGACGGTGAGCGATGATTATATGAACGGCAATTCCATGGGCGCCTATCGCAGTCTGTTCTATTCCCGGGAGGTTTTGACCAATGAGGTCATTCTCGGTCGCGTAGCCTCCAAAGCAGAAAATGTATTTGGGGAAGCCAACTGGCGTTACAATTCTGGTTCCTATGGCAATGGCTACTGCCTGTCCCGTGCTTTCGTCCAGACCTATCTGAAGACGGACGGTTCGGCTTATTCTGACAAGCAGGCCTATTCCACCTTGTCCTTCAAGCAAGAGTTTGAAAACCGCGACACCCGGCTCAAACAGACGGTGAAGGGGCCGAACTATGCGATGAAGGGCGGTTCGACCTTCAACAAGGTCGCGGACATTGTCAATGAAGTGGCGCCGACCGGCTATCATCCTATCAAGTTTGTCGAGGATTATATCTATAAGGACAACAAGGCGGAAAACGAAAACTGCTATCCCATCTTCCGCTATGCCGAGGTGCTGCTCAACTATGCCGAAGCCAAGGCGGAACTCGGAACAATTACGGCCACAGACTGGCAGAACACCATCGGCGCATTGCGTAAGCGGGGCGATATCAGCTCCTCTTCTGCCGCTGTGACATCCTTGCCGACGACGGTGGATCCCTATCTGAAAGAGGTATTCTATCCCAAAGTGACCAGTGCCGTCATTATGGAAATCCGCCGCGAGCGTGCCATCGAACTAGTCTATGAGGGTTTCCGTTTTAACGACCTCAAGCGCTGGGCAGAGGGCAAGCGAGTCGAGACTGTTCCCTGGACCGGCATTCATATTTCTGCCTTGGATACGGCCATCGATGTGAATGGCGACGGGGTGAATGATTACTTCTTTACGACCAAGGATGTGTCGGAGGTGACCCCGGCTCAGAAACTGATTTATGTGCAGATTATCCCCGACGGAAGCGACGAGCAGGGCTTAAGGGCCGACCCGAATCCGGGCGGCGGTTATGACCTGCGATACGAATTGGCCCTGAAGCGTAAATGGTATGACGACGGCCGGCAGTATCTCAAGCCGATTCCCGCCCAGATTGTCCGCGATTATGCAGGCAGAGGTTATTCTATTCAACAAAATCCGGGATGGTAAAATGATGAAAAAGTATCTGTTTATATTTGTGCTTCTCACGGTCCTGGCGGGCTGTGGAAAGGTGAACCGGGATGGTCGTCCGCGCAATAAGGTCGACTATGCGTCTTGGTATAACGATGATGAGAATACCGATGACGGGAAACCCGGCGTGATGATTATGTCCTTTAACGTGCGTTATAGCAATTCCACGGAAGATACCGGCGACAAGAATTGGAGCCGGCGCAGGGCGGGCTGCTATAAGATGATCAACAGTTTGCGGCCGGTATTGATGGGCGTGCAGGAATGCCGATTGGACCAGCGCAACGACTTGAAGGGCAATTGTCCCGGTTATGAGGTAATTGGCCGGAGCCGCGATGATAAGGCCGACGGAGAGCAGGTGGCCATTTTCTATCTGAGTGATTCCGTCGTCATCAACGACTGGAAAACCTTCTGGTTGTCCGATACGCCGGATGTGGTCAGTAAGTATCCGGCGGCGGGTTCCTATCGCTGCGCGACGATGGCCAAAGTGACGCACATCAAAAGCGGCAGCCAGTTCTGCTACATCAACACCCACTTGGATTTGGACGGGGTACGGGAATTTGAAATGTCGGTGATTCTGGACCAGATGGGAAAATATGCGGGTTCGCTTCCGGTGGTGATGACCGGAGACTGGAACGACGCTGAAGATTCCAATATTTTTACGGAGATGTATGAGACCTTCCACAATGCCCGTTGGTCCTCACGGTCCGGAGATGCCTATGGTACCTACAATGGCTTCAGCAATCCAAATACTACGACCAAACTGGACCATATCTTCTATCGCGGATTTTCCGTTTGCGCCAAGTTCATCACCGTGAAGCAGGCGTGGGAGGGATTCCAGTTTATTTCGGACCACTATCCGGTCTATGCCATTTTGAAGTTTTAAGTTATGAAACGCCTATTTATATTATTGCCCGCAGTCATTGCGTTATTGTGTCTGAATGCCTGCAAGAAAAACCCCACCATCCAAGCGTATTTCGAATTGGAGACGACTGATTGTCAGGTCCTGAGCCCGATTCGCGTGACTAATATGACCAAGACGAATGGAACTGCCATCGGACTATGCAAATGGGAATGGGAAGATCAGGTGAGTTGGAACACCCGCTTGAGTTCCATCACCTTTACCCAATTGGGAAAGACGACCGTGACGCTGACTGTCTGGCCCGAAGAGGGAGTAGCTCCGGCGAGTACTTATTCGTGCGAGGTCAATGTGGTCGACACCAACCAGCCGCCGGTCGCCGATTTTACTTGTCCGGCCAGCGGCGTGCAAGATGAGCAGATTTCTCTTACGGATCGCTCGACGGACGATACGGGACGCATCGTTTCCTGGTTGTGGGATATCGCCGGCGTGACTTCCACGGAGCAGAACCCCACCGTCACCCTGATTTCCTGGGGGGACAATCTGGATGTTACGCTGACCGTGACGGACAATTTCGGCGCGTCCAATTCCCTCACCAAGAAAATCAATGTCACCCAATCCACCGGGCACGATCTGGCTTTGGAGTGGAGCCGTACTTTTGACAACAAAGGTACCGTTTTCTGGAATTCTCCGGCGATGAGTCCGGATGGGACCAAGGTCTATGCGAGTTCTTCGGGACCTTATCTTGTCTGCTATGATACCGCCGGCAATGAGGTCGGTAAACTTGATATCGGGAATTCGACAATCTCCCCGTTGAACGACAAGTCTCCGACTCCGAGTGTGGCTCCGGACGGGAAAGTCTATATCCCGGTGCAGCGGACCGACGGCGGCTTGTACTGTATCAATCCGGGATGCCAGAGCGTGGCCAAGTATGTCTCGACGGGCGCTGGCTCCTCCTACCGCTTTGTAGTCGCGCCTATTGTCGGGGATTACGTCTCCGTCTCATTGCAAGGCAATGTTCCCGATCAAATCTCGGAGAATTGGGGCGTGTTCAACCGTCATACCCTCGAGGTGGTCAAGGCTTTGCCTTGCGACCAAGGGTCCTATGGCGGTCTGGCGGCTACCTCCGATATGACGATAGTGTGTAGCACTTACAGACCCGGTGGAGGCTACAAGGTGGCGCGTTACAACGGCGGCACCTGGAGCACGGCGGCCAACAGCGACGCCGGCCGCTTGACCAATTTCCTCGGCGGCAACAATACGGCGTATGAAACAAAGGGTTTCCAGCCGGCCATCTCCTATGACGGGAAAATCTATGTCTGTGTCAGCACGGGCTCCAACAGCAAGATGGCCTGCGCGTGCTATGATTTGGCAGGCTACACGGGCGCCAAGCCGACGCCGCTGTGGGAGACCACGGTAACGGCAACGAGTTATCAAGCCGGCTTCGGCGCGGTGCTGGATGCCGCCGGGAACGCCTACTTTATGTCGGGCAACAAGATCTTCCGTCTCAACGGGCACGATGGTTCCATAGCCTGGGAATATTCATTAGGCACGGACAACGGAAACGGGGTGGCGGCCATCGACGACAAGGGGTATCTGTATGTTTGCCTGGCTAAGGATGGCAAGTTGGTGAAGTTGTCTTCGGCCAATGGCAAGGAGGTGGCTTCCCTGGCGCTGCCCAACCCGAAAGGCTGCCCGACCATCGCGGCGGACGGCACCATCTATGTGACGGGCAACAGCGACGGCAACCCTACGCTCTACAAAGTGGTCGGCACCGGCGCGCACAAGACGACGGCGCCCGGTCCCAACTGGTCGCAACTCGGCGCCAATCCGCAGAAGAGCGGTATTGCCCCAACGAAATAACAAGAATAATGTATATATTTGTCTAGGGAAGATTTATCCAGACGCCCCTGTATCTACATGCCAGGGCATCCGTTTCGCCGAGAATGTAAAGGCCAACGACGGCTCTAGCAGCGTGGGGGCGGCGGGCGACGGCTCCGTGGAACTCATCCACGCGTTCTGCCTGGCCACCATCACCGGTGAGCAACCCGAAAAAATCGTCGAGGAGGCTTGCTGGAGAAAATCAT
>CADAFY010000119.1 GCA_902787255.1 uncultured Bacteroidia bacterium | reverse complement strand
GGCTGGGCCGTTTGAAACGGACGGCTTCGGGCGGGCTTTTGTTTGTGCAGGATGAGGATTTGGATGTGTCGGGGGAACTGATGGCGCTGGATGCGGTCTCTTTGAAGAGCCAGGACCGTCTGGTGGCTTCTGCGCTCCATACGGCTCCCGAATCCGTCGCGTCCAAACCGGCTCCAGTGCCCGTCGCTCCGACCTCCGAGTCGGTCCCTGCGTCTGAGTCCGAACCTGTCCCTGTGCCCGAGCCCGAGCCCGCAGTGGCGCCTGTGCCGGAACCTGAACCTGAACCCGTCGCTCCGACCTCCGCGTCGGCCCCTGCGTCTGAGTCCGAACCTGTCCCTGCGTCTGAACCGGCCCCTGTCGCTCCGGCGCCGCCGGTGATGCGGGATATTCCTGCGAGCGGGGAGGAAGAAGCGGAAGAACGGCATACCTCGCCGTGGCTGGTGTTGTTGCTTGTCGTGCTTGCCCTGGTCTTGCTCTTTGTCGCGTTGTTCTATGCGGGCGTATGGTTCTTCCCTGACACCTTGGACAAGTTCCTCTATGACGAACAGCAGTTGGAACTGCTCAAATATTTCGGTCTGACCCGATGACCCGATGAAACGTTGAACCGATGAAGCAACTTATCAACAATAAATTAGTAGAAGAAATGGTGGTGCCCTCCTACGCCACCGACATCAACGACCGGATGACGCCGGTTTATTTTATGCAGGTGTTGGAGGAGGCGGGCAGCCAGCACGCCAAATCTTTCGGGATGAGTTACCACGACCTGTTGAAGGTCAATCTCGGCTGGATTGTCTCCCGTTTGCACATTCATTTCATCAAGCCCTTGAAATGGGAAGAGCCCTTCGTGTTCAGTACCTGGCATCGGGGGCAGGAGGACGGCTTGTTTTTCCGCAGGGACGCGATGATGACCGATTTGGACGGGACGCCGCGCATTGTTGCGACCACCGGCTGGCTGCTGCTGGATTTTGGTACGCGCTCAATGGTGCGTCACAGCCAGTTTGTTTCCCGTCCTGATACTTTCTGCGACGAAAAAGCCATTGAGGAACCGGCACCCAAGTTGCGCGTTCCCGCCGGCGTGCAGATGAATTATGTCTATTCCCATCACGTGCGGATGTCGGACCTGGACCACAACCAGCACGTCAACAATACCCGGTATGCCCGTTATGCCTTGGACGCGCTTCCCCAGGAGGTTCTACAGGAACGGCCCATCAAGGATTTTTACATCAATTTTGTACACGAGGCGCAGTTGAACGGGGATTTTGACTTGTATGTGGGGGAGGAACCCGCCGAAGCCGGGGACCGGGTCTTTTATGTGGAAGGAAAGATGCAGGGGAAAACTTCGTTTCTGGTAAAAATTGTACTATGATAGCATTGATTTATCCCGAGGGTGATTTCGCTCCCATTCTGCCTGCCCGAAAAGCGGGGGATGTGGATGCGATGTTCGCCAGCGCGGGGCGGCAGAGTCGGCCCAAGGATACGAAAAAGCAAGAATGGCTCCCCGTCATTCAGGACGACGGACAGGTCATTGCGATGGCGACGCGGGAGTATTGCCACAGCGGCAGTGGCGTGTTGCATCCCGTGGTGCATCTGCACGTACTGGACCGTCTCGGCCGCATCTACCTGCAAAAGCGTTCGATGAACAAGAAATGCCAGCCCGGCAAGTGGGATACGGCGGTCGGCGGACATGTCGATTACGGAGAGACGGTGCAGGAGGCTTTGATGCGGGAAACGCAGGAGGAACTGGGTTTCAACCGTTTCAACCCCATCGCCATCAAGAACTATGTGTTCGAGTTTGGAAGCGACCGCGAGATGGTGTTCGTCTTTGCGGCCGTCGGCAACGCTTTTCCCATCCGGCCCAATCCCGAAGAAATCGAGGAGGGGCGTTTCTGGACTCCGGAAGAAATCGACGAGGCGATGGGAAAAGGAATTCTGACCCCCAATTTTGAGGGCGAATTCAATGCCATCCGCAAGAAACTTTTCGCTTTGCTTTGAGCAGCTTCCAAACTTTCATTTAATACTCAAAAATCAAACCCTTTTGCCCGATATAATGAACCTCATTCCGAAAAAACCTGATTATCTGCTGCTGGAAGTGCCTTCCTTGCGCTTGCTTTCTTCCGATGAATTGCGCAAGATGGCCCGGCAGGAGGTCCCGTTTTACATTCTGTCCGAACCGGGCGTCGTTGTTCAGGGCGAACTGAAGGATTGGATTCGTCAGGCTCAGGAAGAAGGAGCCGAACTCTCTTATTCGGGCTACGAAGGTCATCCTGTCATTCCGGTTCAAGGGTATCCTTTCCGGGATGATTTTGATTTCGGGAAAATGGTACTGCTCAGCCGGGAACTCGTGCTCCGGGCGGTCGAATTATTGCCGGAAAACGCGCTGCAGTGGGCGGCCTTGTATCATTTGAAACTCTGCTGCCGCAAGTTTTTCTTGCGTGAAATGCCCCGCTACTCGGCGGTTGAGGCGGATACCCGCAAGTCGGGAGAAAAGCAGTTTGATTATGTCAATCCAGCCCAGCGGGAGGTGCAAATTGAGATGGAGGAGGTCTTTACGGCCTTTCTGCGTCGCTCCGGGGCTCTGCTCAAGCCCGAAAATCGGCAGGCGTTACCTGCTCCCCCGCAGATTTCGGCTACGGTGGTCATTCCGGTCCGCAACCGCGTGAAAACCATTGCGGACGCCGTTCAAAGCGCGCTTTCCCAACAGGCGCCTTTCCCTTTCAATGTCATTGTGGTGGACAACCATTCCACCGACGGGACGACCGAAATTCTGCGCGAACTCGTCGCGTCGGCCCCAAACTTGGTCCATCTGATTCCGGAAAGAACGGACTTGGGCATCGGCGGTTGCTGGAACGAAGCCGTGGCGGATGCGCATTGCGGGGCGTATGTGGTCCAACTCGACAGCGACGATATGTATAGCGGTCCCGATACGCTGGTCAAGATGGTGGAGGCATTCCAAAAGCGGGAAGCGGGGATGGTCATCGGTTCCTATAGGATGACGGATTTTCAATTGCAACCACTGCCTCCCGGCATCATCGACCACCGTGAGTGGACGGACGAGAACGGTGCGAACAACGCCTTGCGCATCAACGGACTGGGGGCCCCGAGGGCTTTCCGTAGGGAACTGTTGCTGGCGCATCCTTTCCCCAATGTGAGTTACGGGGAGGACTATGCGATGGGGCTGTTGTTCTCTGAAAACTACATCCTTGAACGGGTGTGGGAGCCGGTTTACTGCTGCCGTCGTTGGGAGGGCAATTCGGATGCCGCCCTCAGCCCGGAGAAAGTGGCCGCCAACAACTTTTACAAAGATGGATTGCGTCAGCAAGCCTTCGAGCGCCGCCGCGCCATCGTCGCGAAAGCGTCCTCGCAGGAGACGTGATGCCCAACGGGCGGAAGCAGGACCCTGGTGATCCACCCAGCCGCGAACGGACAGAAGATGATACAGGAGATGCTCCCGCACGGATAGATGAAAGAATGGAAAGACGGATGAATATACTGGATGATTTTGTGGAAAGACAGCGCGCCTTGTGGCCGATGGCCGACAAGAATTTCAAGGCGCTGGCGGGGGTACGGACCAAAACCCTGACTTTGGGTGGGGAAACGGTTCGCGTGCAGTTCAATCCCGACCGCATCATTTCATCCGCCGCCAAGACCGACAAGGCATCCCTAAGCAAAAGGCCCTGTTTCCTGTGCCCGGCGCACCGTTTTCCGGAGCAGATTTTCCTGCCCGTCATCACGGATGAAGCCCGTTGCTACGACATTCTGCTCAATCCTTTCCCCATTTTCCCGCAGCATCTGGTCGTCGCCCTGTCCGAACACCGCGACCAGGGCGTACTCGACCGTTTGCCCGATTTGTTGTTCCTGACGCGTTTTTTCAACGATTATACCTTTTTTTATAACGGTCCTTCCAGTGGGGCGTCGGCGCCGGACCACCATCATTTCCAGGCCTGTCCGGAACATCTGATGCCCATCGAACAGATGGTTCGCTCGCGAAGGGGGACCTTCCAACCGCTGGCCCGGCAGGGGAGCGCCGCGATGTACCATCACGAAGGCTTCTATCGCGGGATTTTTGTCATTGAATATCCGCTGGCGAGCGCCGGCTCGGATGTGGTGCGGTTGTTCCACCGCCTGATGGCCAAATTACCCGTTGAGGAAGGGGAGTCGGAGCCGCGCATCAACCTGGTCTCTTTCAAGGACGGGACTCGCGCGTATTTAGTGGTCATTTTGCGCAAATGCCACCGTTCCCATCATTTCTACTCGACTGGAGAGGACCATCTGTTGATGAGCCCGGGCTGCGCCGATATGGCCGGGTATTTCATCACGCCGATGGCGGAAGATTTCGAAAAATTGAACGACCGCCTACTGGCTGAAATGATTGATGAAATCACTGTTCCGCCCGCACTGGAAAAGCAGGTGCTGGAGACCTTTGAGCGCGAAAACAGCCTGTTGAGCGTAGGGATACTGTCCGCTCCGACGATTCGTTTTGAACTGCAGGACGGGCGGGTGCGGACCGCGACTTATCAGGATGGAAAGATAGAATACGAAGGGCGTCTCCACGAGCGATTGTTTTTTGAGGCCCCCGACGGCTCAAATGCGCAAAAGGGGACTTATCCATTTTTGTCGCCCTTCTTTACTCTCTGTGATGTAACCATCGGCAAGCAGTTCCATTGGGAACAGAACGAGCGGCAGACCTTTGCGGGCAGTCTGGAAATC
>CADAFY010000118.1 GCA_902787255.1 uncultured Bacteroidia bacterium | reverse complement strand
TCCTTCGCGGTAGTAGCCGTACTCTTTGTAAATCTTCTCCATCAACTGGTAGAGCGTCAGGCCCTGATCAGCGGCCCAGCAAGCACACTCGGCGAGGGTGCAGCAGGATACGGGGGCATCCTTGTCGCGGACAAACTCGCCGACATTGAAGCCGTAACTCTCTTCGCCGCCGCAGATAAAGGTCTTCTTGCCTTCGTTCTCCTTGATGACCGCCGCAATGAACTTGAAACCGGTGAGAACATTGTATACCTCGACGCCGAAGGACTCGGCGATGGCGCGCATCAGTTCGGTGGTCACGATGGTCTTGATGATATATTGCTTTCCGTCAAGACGGCCTAGTTCTTTCCAGCGGTTGAGTACATAATAGGTCATCAGGGATGCCGTCTGGTTGCCGTTGAAGAGGACCATCTTGCCCTCGTTGTCGCGGACGGCGATGCCCAGGCGGTCGGCGTCCGGGTCGGAAGCCAGCACGATGTCCGCCCCTTCGCGGTCAGCCACTTCGATGGCCATCTTCAGGGCGGAGGGTTCTTCGGGGTTGGGGGAGAATACGGTCGGGAAATTGCCGTCGTTCACATCCTGCTCGGGTACGTGCAGCACGTGTTTGATGCCCAGACGGTCGAGGGCTTCGGGCACGAGCCGGACACCGCAGCCGTGGAGCGGAGTGTATACAAATTTAATCTTGTCCTGCTGGCGGGAAACGCTGCCCGGAGAAAGCATCAGCGAAAGGATGTCGTCAAGGTAGCACTTGTCCATTTCGGCGCCCATCATCTCGATGAATCCGGCCTTCACGCCGGCATCGGGGGTAAATTTGACCATCGAAGGGTCGGTGATGGCTGCCACTTCGGCGACGATGTCTTTGTCCACGGGGGAGGTGATCTGACCGCCGTCCGACCAGGAAACTTTGTAGCCGTTGTATTCCTTCGGGTTGTGCGAGGCCGTCACCATCACGCCCGCGATGGCTTTTTTCTTGCGGACGGAATAACTCATTTCGGGCGTCGGCCGCAGGTCGTCAAACAAATAGACATTGATGCCGTTGGCGGAAAGCACGTCCGCCGTAATCTTGGCAAACTCGCGGCTGTTGTTGCGGCAGTCGTAAGAGACGCATACGCACAATTCACCGCTGCAATGCTTCTTGATGTAGTTGGCCAGTCCCTGGGTTGCCATACCCACCGTGTATTTGCGCCCGTACCGAATTCCAAGCTGCGGTAGAAAGCGTCTTCCAGACCGACGGGGTCCTCCCGCTGCATCCGGCGGATTTCTTCCTTGGTCTGCTCGTCGAAGTTGCCGTTCAGCCAAGCCTCGACCGTTTGTAGATAATTCTTTTCCATATTCAAGGTGTATTTGTGTTCGCAAATTTAATCAAATATCGCAAAAAAAAGAAAATTTTTGCTATCTTTGGACACTAAAAATAATATAGTATGATTTGGTTTATCGTTTTGGCCGTGATGGCGGCGAGCGCCCTTATTCAGGCCGTTTTGAACTCGAAATTCAAAAAATACTCCAAAATTCCCAATGACGCCGGAATGACCGGTGCGGACATTGCCCGGAAAATGTTGGCGGACAATGGCATTTTTGATGTGACGGTGACGAGTGTGGAAGGTCGTCTGACCGACCATTACAATCCGGGAGACAAAACGGTCAATCTGAGTCCGGATGTTTTTTCCGGCCGTTCGGTGGCGGCTGCGGCTGTCGCGGCGCACGAATGCGGCCACGCCCTGCAGCACGCCAAAGGTTATGCCCCTTTGAAGATGCGCAGTTCGCTGGTACCCATTGTTTCTTTTTCCAGCAGATGGGTATCCTGGCTTCTGCTGATCGGCGTGCTGCTGGTCGAGCGTTTCCCCGCCGTGCTCTGGGCCGGCATCATCCTTTTTGCGATGACGACCCTTTTCTCTTTCGTTACGCTTCCCGTGGAAATCAATGCTTCGTCCCGTGCCGTCAAATGGCTGGAGTCTTCTCAAATCGCCCGTGCTGAAAACAATGAAAAGGCCGTCGACGCGCTGAAATGGGCGGCCTATACTTATGTCATTGCGGCGCTGGGTTCCTTGGCAACCCTCCTTTATTACATCAGTATCGCCAGTTCACGCCGCTAATGAACAAGTACGAAGTGGTCATATTCGATCTGGACGGAACCATCCTGGACACTTTGCCCGATTTGAGCACGGCTGTCAATTATGCGCTTTCCCGTCGGGGTTTGCCGCCTCATTCGCTGGAAGAATACAAAATGATGGTGGGCGAGGGTGTTCGCAATCTTTGCCGCCTTGCGTTGGATTCGGAGGATGAGCAGGTCTTGAACGAATCGTTGCAAGACTTCAAAGCGTATTATGTAGCCCACATTCTGGAAATGACCCGTCCCTATGAGGGAATGCCGGAGTTGATGGCCGCCTTGGGAGAACGAGGTATCGCCGTCGCCGTGGTCTCCAACAAGTTTCAAGAAGGTGCCCGTAAACTGATTCGTCATTTTTATCCTGATATCCCGGAAGAGCGCGTGCTGGGAGAAATCGAAGGGCGTCCGCGCAAGCCGGATCCGGCGATGATTGAAGCGGTGATGTCCTCATTCCCGGAGGAAACCCGTTGTTGTGTCGTGGGGGATGCCTGGACCGATATCGAGGCGGGCAAGGCGTATGGCTGCGACACCATCGGCGTAAGTTGGGGCTATCGCTATACGGAAGCCTTGTACAAAGCCGGCGCCGATGTGGTGGTCGATACAGTCGATGAATTGAAATCCTTGTTAATGCAAACAATTTAATATCTGCAATATGAAAAAAATCTTTCTGACTTTATCTCTTTTGATGGCCGGTGTTATGGCATTTGCCGGAAATTGGGCACCTGCCGGAGACCTCATCAAGACAAGATGGGCCGCGCAAGTGGATCCGAAGAATCCTCTTCCTGAGTACCCTCGTCCTCAGATGGTACGTACCGACTGGCAGAGTCTCAACGGGTTGTGGAAGTACGCGATTCTGCCGAAAAATGACAATTACAACAAGGCGGACGGGGAAATCCTGGTCCCGTTCTGTGTGGAATCTTCGCTTTCCGGCGTGCAGAAACGCGTGGGCAAAGACAACGCCTTGTGGTATGAAAGAACATTCACCGTCCCTGCGAATTGGCGCAAAAACAAAGTGCTGCTGCACTTCGGCGCCGTGGATTGGAGCGCGGAAATCTGGGTGAACGGCATCAAGGTCGGTTCTCATACCGGCGGTTATACGCCTTTCTCGCTGGATATTACTTCGGCCTTGCGCAAATCGGGCCGTCAAACCTTGACGGTCAAGGTGTTGGATGCGACCGATAATAGTTATCAGCCACGTGGCAAGCAGGTGGAAGCCAACTATGGTATCTGGTACACCCCGGTGACCGGAATTTGGCAGACCGTCTGGTTGGAGCCCGTTCCCGCCAAAGCGTCGATTGTTTCTTATTATCCTGTCTGGAATGCGGAAAAGAAGGAACTCAGCGTTTCCGTCCAAGCCGATGGCGATTATGATGCCGTTGCCGTTCGTCTGTTGGACAGCAAGACCATCGTGGGCGAAGGACAGGTGATAGCCGTCGCCGAACCCAAACTTTGGAGCCCTGACAGCCCGAATCTGTATGATTTGGACATCGAATTGCTCAAAAACGGGAAAGTGGTGGACCAAGTCAAGGGCTATACGGCCCTGCGCAGCATTGCCAAAATACGTGAAGGCCGCACGAAAGACCGTCGTACCACCAATTTTACCCGGATGTATTTGAATGGGGAACCCCTCTTCCAGTTTGGTCCTCTCGACCAGGGTTGGTGGCCGGACGGTTTGTACACCGCTCCTACCGATGAAGCGCTTGTCTATGATATCGTCAAAACCAAAGAATGGGGTTGGAATATGATTCGCAAGCACATCAAAATCGAACCGGCCCGCTGGTATTATTGGTGCGACAAACTGGGTGTCCTGGTGTGGCAGGATATGCCTTGCATCGGCGACCACGGCGTTCGCGGCGATAAGAATTCCTTGGATACCCGTGACCCTGAAATCCGTGAGAATACGCACAACAAGTGGGCGCACGACAGTTTCCTGGGCGGTACCGACTGTAATATCCCGCAAGAGTGGCAGGATAACTATTATAAGGAGTGGGGCGAGATTATCGACGCTTTCAAGTCATTCCAATGTATCGTAGTGTGGGTGCCTTTCAATGAGGCCTGGGGACAGTTTGATACCCCGAGGGCCGTGAAGTTTACCCGCGAGAAAGACCCGACCCGTCTGGTCAACGAGTCTTCCGGCGGTAATTTCACGCTTTCCGGTGATATTCAGGACGTCCACCATTATGCCGCTCCGGCGATGCGTGCCGTGGAAAAAGAATTGGTCAATGTCATCGGCGAATATGGCGGTCTGGGATGGCCGATTGAGGGACATCTCTGGCAAAAGGACAAAAACTGGGGTTATGGTACCGTCTTCAACAATGGAGAAGAACTGTTGGAGGTGTATGCGGATTTCGCCGAATTGCTGAAAGAATATATCCGGCTGATGGGTTGCGGCGGAGCCGTCTATACCCAGACGACTGATGTGGAAATCGAGGTGAACGGCATTATGACCTACGACCGTGAAATCATTAAGGTGGATGAAAAACGCTTTGCGGAAATCAACAAGGCGGTCATCAATGCGTTGAAATAACAGGATGTTTTCCGGTATTCTCAGTTTGCTGCTGGTTCTCTTGATGGGGAATCCGGGCAGCCCGATTCAGGAACAAATGCCTTCCGAGTGGAAAATTTACACCCGGGAGGATTGTTTCTATTCGGTTTCGCACGAGATCAACCGGAAAAATCTTCCGGAGAGCGAATTCAGGGAAAACTTGCTGAATGAAGCGCGGGCAGAGGTCGCCCGGCAGATTAAAATCATCGTCCACGATGTCTCATCCCTGGAAACGAATGCCGTGAACGGAAAAGGGGAGGTGGTGTATCGGGCCTCCTCCAATTTCTCGACGGATGTAACGCTGCGTTATCTCAAAACACGCAGTGTGTATGATGCGAAGAAGAAGGAAGGCTATGCGATTGCCTGGATTTCCCGTTCAGACCTGCAGGATATCTATAAATCCCGTGCTGCCAAAGTCGCGGCGATGCTGGATGTGTCGGTCCGGGCCGAGGAAGAAGGGAAGGTGGATGTCGCTCTCAAGTACGCATACTGGGCGTTGATTCTGCAATACACCTTGCCCGAAGATTTCGTTGTGCGCTATCCGGAAGGTGGTCTGGCTGTCAACTTGTACGCCCGCAACCGCATAGAATCCCTTTTGTCCGGTCTTTCTTTCCGCTATCTGGGGCCTTCTCCTTCTGACCCGCTGACAGGGCGTTTGGAGGCGACATACCGGGGCCGTCCCGTTTCGTCGTTGGACTTTACCTACGATGACGGCTTGGGCACGAGCGATGCGATGCAAGTGCGGGACGGAGTGGGACTCATTGAGTTCCGTGCGGGAATGGAGGTGCGCAACATCGATGTGAAGGTGGAATATGCCTATCGGGACGAATCTGCGTCCGACCCAGAGATGAAAATGGCCTTGGCGGAAGTCTCTCCCATCTATTTCCCCGATGCGTTGAAACGGGGTGTGAGCGTTTATGCGAAGGCTTCTTCCGTCGGTGTTCCTTCCGTTTCCGCGTCTCTTTCTAAAACGGTCGAGGCTGCTTTCGGGCAGATTTCGGCCGGAGTGTCCTCGGTAATGCCTGAGCGCAATATGCAAGCCGTCTGCGCCGAGCGCGTGGCCGATGTGGTAGCGGCCATCGGCCGTAAAGATTATTCTTCGGTACGCTCCCTGTTTACTGACGAAGGCTACGAGGTATTTGAACGCCTGCTTCATTATGGCAAGGCCCGTGTGCTGGATGACAGTCCTGTGCAGGTAGTGGCGGAAGCGGGCGGTTATGTGTGCCGTAGTGTCCCGATGAAATTCTCTTTCCCCAATAAC
>CADAFY010000117.1 GCA_902787255.1 uncultured Bacteroidia bacterium | reverse complement strand
CGCAATCTGCGGTCCCACCTGATAGATATTCACATCCTGCGAGACAAAGCGATTGAGCATTCGCATCGCCTCATCGACCGCAGAATCGCCGAAATTCTGACGAATGAAATTGCGGACATAATCCAATTCCGACTGACGATTCTTTCCATCCGCCTTGATGACAGCGGCGGAAAGAACCAGTAAACTCACCAGAAAACTATTGCGCTGCTCCGTCTGCGAATAACCTCCGCGATAGTTCCTACGCCCGCTGCCGGTGCGAGAATCCGCCGCATCCGCATCCGACTCGAACATAGAGCCGACCCAATATCCGAGCAGGCCTCCGATGGGACCGAAAATCACCCATCCGAGCACGCCGCCAATCCATTTTGCTGTACCCATAGACAAAAGAAAGAATTAGTGATACATCATTCCCCGGCGGAGGGTTTCGACCGCGCCTTCGCTGATGAACAAAGACGCCAGTGCGTAAGCAAACTCCATCGCGGCGCCCGGACCGTTCGCCGTCACCAAATTGGTGTCCGTCACGCACGGAACCGCCTCATGAACGGCGCCAAGTTCCATAGGTCCATCCTCGCAACCCGGATAGCAGGTAAACTTGCGGCCGGCAATGCCCGACAAGCCCTTCTCCTGCAGCAAGCCGTCAATGACCGGCAACACCGTACCCGGCGCCGCACAGATAGCCCCCAGCAGGCCTCCCTTGCTGAAATGCGCCGCCGCCACCGACATCAAGGGACCGCAGGTCGCCAGATTGACCGCCCCCGGGATTCCGCCCGGGAAAACCAGCAGGCACTTGGCGGGGTCCATCGAGGACGCCGCCTCGTTCCATTGCTTCAGGAAAGCATCCAAGGTCATATCCGCCACGATGTTGACGCCGTGGGCGGAAGTTACGGTCAAGGAATCCGAAATCGAAACCAGATTCACATCTTTGGTGCTTCTGCGAAGAACATCAGCCGGGCAGATGGCTTCAATTTCCTCAAAGCCTTCAGCAAGAAATACATAAGCAAGGTTTTTCATATAAAGAACTAAGATTAAAAAGAATCAACAAAATTTTGGACAGCCGAAAGGAAGGCCGTATGGGAACCGAACAGGATTAACAAAAGCGCGGCTAGCAGCAGGCCCAGTGCCAATGCTTTCCTACCGATATTCCGCTCCCGCAAAAAGACAGCCCCCAGCAGGAAAGTCACCACCACCGACAAGCGCCGCGAAACGGAGATAATGGAAAGCAGGGCTCCCTCCTGTTGGAGCGCCAGGTAATAGAAGAAATCCGCCCCCGAAATAAAGAGCGAAATCAGCAGCAGGTTCACATCAAATACCAAAGGCTGAGAAGCATCGCGTGCTAACAGAGCGGAAGCCGTATCGGAAGCCGCCTTCGGTGCAGAAGTCGACGCACTCGACGAAGCGGAAGCCTCTTTTGCGACAGCCGTCCTTGTCCACAAACGGAGCGCTCCGAAAAGCACAAGCATCAAGAGGGCGATATACAGATTGGTGTGGCTCAGTACATAAATGGGCGGCATCGCCTGCATAATCCACTTATCCCACAAGGCGCTGCCCACCCCGGACAGTACGGAAACGGCCATATACCATACCCCTTTGCTATGCGTAAAGCGGATACCCTCCCGCGAAGATGCCGCCGAGAGCAGGAAAAACGCCGCAAAAGCCGCCAGCACGCCGACCGTCTGCCAGCCGTTCAGCCGTTCCCCCATAAAAAGCACGGAAAACAGCACCACCAGCACCGGCCGCATCGCCTTGAGCGTCCCCGCCGTCGTCAACGGCAGGTATTTCAGCGCCGCCAGTCCCGTCAGCCAGGAAAGCGTCACCAGCACAGCCTTGAGAACCAAGCGCCATTCCCCTTGCCAAGGAACAAAACTCCCGGAAGCAAAAGGCTCGTAACCTGTCACCAGGAAAGGCAGGGTAAACAGCGCCGAGAGTGCGGTGGTCACCGTCAGCACCATCAGCACCGAATTCTTGTTCAGCGCGATTTTCTTGAAGAAATCATAGGCCCCCAGCAACAAGGCGGAAGCGATGGCCAGTTCTATCCACATACGCTAAAAGGCCTCCATATCCTGTTGGATTTTCTTCTGCTCCTTATACTCGGCCCTCGGGCAGGCCCAAAGCAGCACCTCCTGTTCAAACTGGCTGTGAGAACAATTGCACAGGACCAAGCCCAAATGACAGACCAAGTCATAAATGTTGTGGCCCCTAAAACGCAGGTAGACATTATCGGGCGTCAGACCGCGCCGGGCGGCCTTGTCGAACCACTCCTGCGGGATATAATCTCCCGTCCCCGGCAGGGCGGCCAAATTGCGTCGGACCCGCTGCAAGTACAAACGGGCGCCTTTGGTCAAGGCCGATTTTTTCTGCTGCATCGCAAGGCACTGTCCGATTTGCTGCATCGTCGCTTTGGGAGCGTTTCCGGCATAGAGCATACGCACGAAGGGCTTATAAAGCAAACGGGACAAGTCGCGCAGGAAATCCCGGAAATCAAATTCGGCAGCCGCCCGCGGGAAAACGGCGGCCATACGTGCCTGCAAAGCCTGCGACCAGCAGTAATGATTTTCCCAGGAATAGCAATAGGTCTGCAAAATGAAATGCTTGATATTGTAGGCCCCGGAATAGAACGAGCGCAAATCCGAATCGATGCAAATCAAAAATCGCTTGGACAGGTAGGGACGATACAACAGGCACTGGCAGACCCCGCTGGTATTTCCCCCGCTGCGGCTCCGGCTATGATAAATATAATGGTACTGACCGGGACGGTAGCGCTGGAACATCGTATCCCAGAAAAGCACATCCGCCTCCGCCTCCAGATGGACGCTGGCGCGTACCTTCCGGTCAATGAGGGGGATGTTTGCAAAATATTCCGCCTGCTCCCTGATGTGGTCGTGGGCCATTATTCCTCCTGAATATCTATGTCCTCGAAATAGACTACCTTGTCTCCCCACCCGCTGCTGAAAATGCTGGGAGAATGGGAAGTGATGAAAAGTTGCGTCTGCGGATTGAGCCGCTGAATCACATCGATAATCTGACGCTGCCAACTGATGTGCAGGGAGACTTCGGGCTCATCCAGGAAGACAACCGCCGGACCGCCCTGGGTCAAGAATACACGCAAGATAATGAGCAGCAACTGTTTCTCGCCCGTGGAGAGTTTGGAAAAGCCCAAGGTCTGCCCCGCCTGGTAGAAGACTAGGTCCCCGTTCTCCACGCCGGCTTTCTTCGCCGTGCCGGCGAACAGGTCGTCCAGCAGGTCAATCACCTGTTGGAACGCTTCTCCCCGTGCGAGCGCCAAAGGCAGGTACTCCCCGACCCCGTTGAGCAAGGCATCCAACGGCCGGAGCAGCACCCGGGAAACCCCGGCGGGCAATTCGGACGGTTCTGCCAGCGCTTCCACATAGTTGGGAGCCCCGTCGCTCACCTTCTGATAATAATCGTACATCAGGTTGAGCATCGTGCTTTTGCCACAGCCGTTCACGCCGACCAAAATGTTGATGTCCGGATGAATCTCTTTCCAGACAATGTTCTTGAAGCCCCAGAGGCCCCGGACAGAAAAGGAACGAATCATTGCTTCCATAGTGTCAGAAATCATAACCCACCCCGACATACACCCCCACGGTACGGTCGATGCTGTTCCAATTGAGCGCCGCCCGCAAAGGTCCCATAAAGGTCTTGCGGGAATACTGCAGGGCAAAGCCGAAGGCAAAGGCATTGTTGGTGGTTTTGTATGTAAAATCCCTGAAAGCGTTGGCCTGATGCAGGGTACAAACCGATAAAGTCACATAATTTTTCGTCAGGAAACGCACCCGGAAATCCACATCCGCCGCCGTAATGATGCGTTCGAACTGGTTGACGCCGTTGATGCAGCAGAAAGGAATGTGATGCGACACCATTCTTCCCGGCACAAATCCGCCGGCATAGTTGCGGTGAATGAAGAGGATATTGTCATATCCTTTCGACACAAAACGAAAATCAAAAGAGGTCAGCAAAGTGAAATACGGTCCGATACTGGCCGCATCCTTGACCGAGAAGGAGGCGATGTGATAGGGAGAGAAGCCATCCTGCGCAATCCCCTCCTCCGCACTCTGGTTGAAGGAATGATTCCCGAAGACAAATTGGTAATCCGCTTGTACGCACACGCCGTTCTGCGGGAAATAGCGGTCGTCCCTGTTGTCAAAGGCGAAATGCCCCAGCGCCATATAATGGACATTCCAATCGCGTTTGGAAAATCCCCGGAAATTGTAATACGGGATATTGCCCGCGTTCATTCCGGCATAGACGTCGAAATAAGGAGAACGTCCGCTGCGCACCAGGAAAGTCAAATCGTTGGTCCAAAAACGGTAACGGTCTTCCTGGCTGTCGTCGCGGCTTTCCAGGTAGGAACGGTTGTGGGAGTCAAAATCCGCATAGCGTGTTTCCAGCGCCAGACTGAGTTGGGGGCCTTTCAGAAAACGATAGGCATATTCGAAACGGGCATAAGGATTGAGGCCGATTTTGAAACTGGCGTCAAAACGGGAGCCGTACAGACGGTGAACGCCCAGTCCTCCGTTCAAGGCCAAAGCCACAATTTCTTCGGTATCGGCCCGAAGCCCCAGGCCGAAATGATGGACCGGTCCCGGACTGCAGGTGATTTCCAATTTGTAGGGTTCCTGCGTGCCAAGCCGATTTTCATCTTATCTTGAAAAAAACGCGTCTCGTACGGATCCAGTCCCTTGAACTCGATTTCGCTGAAAAAAATCCCCTCCCGGCCCATATCCGTCGCCGGCCTGGCCTTGAGGGTAGTCCCGACCGCACCGGTCTTGAGCGCCACCTGCTGAATCTCCATCGCGTGCTCGGCCGCCTCCGTATAACCCCGACGGATGATGTCGGCAATGTTGTCCTTGGAGAAACTGAGCATATTGTAGCCGAACATATCGGGATGCAGATACACATCGATGTTTTGTATATTGGCATCGTAGGTTTCCTGGCTCATCATATTGACGCTTTGCATCATCACATCGAACACGGTGTTGACATTCTTCTCGCTTTCGCTCGATTGGGACAGGTCCACGGCAATCACGATATCCGCCCCCATCGCACGGCAGAGGTCCACGGGCATATTATTGCGCATACCGCCGTCTATCAGCACCATTCCATCTTTGCGCAAAGGTTTGAATACAAAGGGAATGCTCATCGTGGAACGCAAGGCATCCACCAAGTCGCCGCGCACCTGGTTCTTCTCCTTGCAAGAGACCAAATCGGTCGCCACACAGAAGAAGGGAATGGGCAGATTGCGGAATTCCAGACTGTCCTGGTACCCCACCGTCATCGCGCTGAGAGTATTATGCACATTGAGGCCGTTGAGATACCCGTCCGGCAGGCCGGCCCGGAAAATCGCAAACGGATCGTTCACGCCCATTTGTCCGGTCTCAGGCTGAGGCAAACCCGATGCCAGGCGCTTGCGCCACACCTCTTTCTCATAATACCAGGGAATGCTCAGGTTGTAGGTATCATTGAATTTTTTATCTTGGTAGTTGATGTAAGATTGCGGCACGCGGTCGCTCATCATTACCGACCAGTCCATTGCGGTCAGCAAGGAATCCAATTCCTTGGAGGAGTAACCCAGCGCATACAAACCGCCGACTAAACCGCCCATACTGGTACCGGTAATCAGGTCGATGGGAATGCCCTGTTCTTCCAAAAAACGCAGCACCCCCACGTGGGCGGCACCTTTGGCTCCGCCGCCGGCCAGCACCAGACCCACCGTCGGACGCGTCTTGCGGATTTCAGCCATCCGCTCCCGCATCGCCATCACGGCCAGACTGTCCCCTTTCTCGTCCAAAGAAGGCAAAACGAAGAGCCCGTCACGGGCCGAAAGGCTCATAAAGCCCCCCAAAGAAACGACAAATGCCAATAAAAATTTTTTCACGCGCGTCATAGACTGCGAATTTACATAATATTTCCTACCTTTGCAAGACGATGAAGATTTTGGTGACAAATGATGACGGCATCCGGGCCAAAGGAATTCAAGTTCTTGCCCGTTTGCTCAAGCCCTACGGCGAAGTGACGGTCGTAGCGCCTTCCCACGCCCAATCGGGAATGTCCTTGGCCATACCCCTGAAAATGGACGCCAAGATTTTCGCTTCCGAGATGATAGAAGAAGACGGTATCTTCTGGCAGCACATCGACACCACCCCCGGGGCCTGTGTCAAATTCGCCCTGGACAGTTGCTTCCTGCAGGTCAGGCCGGACATCATCGTTTCCGGTATCAACCACGGGGCCAACACCGCTACGGCCGTATGTTACTCCGCCACCCTCGGCGCCGCCGCAGAAGGGGCCATCAACCGCATTCCCGCCATCGGCATTTCCGTGGACACCGTATGCCCTGATGCCGATTTCAGCGCCGTCGAGCACTATTTTCCGCGCATTTTCGAAGCGCTGGTCGAGCGTTACAAAGTCCTCAATCCGCGGGACGGCATCTACTACAACATCAATTTCCCCGACCTTCCTGCCGAACAAATCAAGGGTATCGCCGCCGCCTCGATGGGCCGCGTGCACTGGTGCGACGAATTTGTCGCCAACCCGGACGGCACCTGGCACCTCGAAGGGGTGCGGGCGGATGACAACGACAATGTCCCTGACGCCGACCACAAACTGGTCGACCAAGGCTATATTTCCATCGTTCCCCACCACATTGACAACACGGACTACAACGAATTGTCCGCCTTGAAAACCATTTTCCCGCTATGAAATACTACCTCATCGCCGGAGAGGCTTCCGGAGACCTGCACGGCAGCAACTTACTGAAAGGCCTGGTCCAAGCCGACCCGCAAGCCCGTTTCCGTTTCTGGGGCGGGGAGAAAATGCGGGATGCCTGGCAACAAAGCCCGGCACGGAAAGAGGAGGATGGCCTGGTGATGGATTACCGGCAAACGGCCGTAATGGGCATCAGCGATGTGCTCAAAAGCCTGGGGAAAATCTCGCGCAACCTATCCTTATGCAAAAATGACATCCTGCAATGGCGGCCGGATGTAGTCATTTTGATTGATTATCCGGGGTTCAACCTCAAAATCGCCCGTTTTGCCAAAGAGCACGGATTCAAGGTCTTTTACTATATCGCCCCCAAAGTGTGGGCTTCCCGTGAAGGACGCATCCGCCAGTTGAAAGCGTATGTGGACCGTCTCTTCCTGATTTTCCCCTTTGAAATCCCGTATTTTACCAAAAAGGGCGTTCCTTTCATTTACAAAGGAAATCCGTTGATTGACGCCATCGACGCATCTCCCGCCCTGGAACGCACTCGGGAAGCGTTTTTCGCGGCACACACCCTTCCGGAATGCCGCTATGTCGCGCTGCTCGCCGGTTCGCGCAAGGGTGAAATCGGAAGAATGATGCCCGTTTGTATGGAAGCCGCTGACCGGTTGGCCGCCCAAGACCCTACCTTGCACTTCCTCGTAGCCGGGGCCCCGTCCCGCAGCCCCGAGGACTATCAGGCATATATCGGAGACCGCGCAAATGTACATCTGATTTTCAACGACACCTACGGCATCCTCAAGAATGCAGAATGCGCCGTCATCAATTCCGGCACCGCCTCGCTGGAAGCCGCCCTCATCGGGACGCCTCAGGTGGTATGCTGGTCGGCATCCAAATTGACCTATTTCATCGGGAAATATGTGCTCCGCGTGCTGGAACACGTCAAATACATTTCACTGGGCAATCTGATTTTGGACCGGCTGGTTTTCAAAGAATTCATCCAAGACGACTTCAATCCGACCGCCGTCTGCCAGGAAGTGCGGCGACTGATGGAAGAGCCCTACCGCACGCAAATGCTGGAAGGCTATGCCCAAATCCGGGAAGCCCTCGGGGGCGGAGGAGCCTCACAAGCCGTCGCCCAAGCGATGTTGGACGAACTAAAAAAAGCTGAGCCGTTATTTAAGCCAGTTTCTTGAAAATCGCCTCACGGACTTCCTCGATGGTACCCGTTCCATCTACTTCGCGGTATTTGCCGCGGGCTTTGTAGTAGGCAATCAAGGGTTCTGTCTGAGCGTGATAGGTGTCGATACGATGTTGAATCGTGGTAAGGGAAGCGTCATCGGCACGGCCTTCTTTCTGCGCACGGCCCTGAATCCGCTCCACGATCATCTCATCGGGAATCATAATGGAAATAACGGCGGTCACCATCTCGCCGTCC
>CADAFY010000116.1 GCA_902787255.1 uncultured Bacteroidia bacterium | reverse complement strand
CAGGAATTTCTTGCCGCTCTTGCGACATTTGAAAATGGCCCAGGTCGCCGTACGCGGGTATTTTGCATCCCAGCCTGTACTCACTTTATCCGGGGTTTCGCTGAGCCAGAAAGTCCCCCATTTCAACAGGGAAAGAGTGGAAGCGTTGTACAAAAGGGCGGCCTGCTCGCCTTTTTTCTTGCCGTCGTCACGCCCCACGCCCTTCATTTTGTAGCCCGGGCAGTATTCCTTGAAAGCCATCGTTTCCATCGGGGTCAGTTCCTGCAAACCCACGACATCGGACTTGACGTCGTTGACGACATCGACGGTACACTTCCAGCGGAATTCCCAGGAATTGGTCCCGTCCTTGTGCTGTCCGTTGTCGCAGCGGACATTGAAAGACATCACCGAGACACCCTCGTAATTGTCAGTACTTTGGGCATTGGCCAGCATCGCACTCAGCGCAAAGGCCAGCCCCAGAAGAAAACATTTTTTGGAGAAAGTCATATCCGTATCGTGTTAAGGAATTTCAAAGATACATAAAATCGGCGCAAAATGTGCAAAATAATTCGTAATTTTGTAATCAAATCCATCAGTCAATTTGTCCTATGGAAAATGCCCCTACTTTCGCTTCCCTGGGAAGGGTGGCCGCCCTGGAAAAACTCTATGCAGCATCGCCGTTCAACAACGCGCGAGAGAGCCGTTTCTCCTCCAAGAACGGACGGGTGGAAAGCGTCAGCCGCCTGCTCACCGAGGGCATCGATTTCGATTTGAGTTATTTTCCGCTCAAGCATTTAGGATATAAAAGTGTGGTGGAGGCAACGGCAATGCTGTACGCCCGTTTCGCCACACCCCGCACGCTCAGCGTCAACCTGGCCGTCTCCGCGAAACTGGATTTCACACAGATTCAACAACTGTGGGAAGGCATCTGTATGGCTGCCAAAGACTACGCCTACGAAGGCGTGAGCCTGGACATCGCCGCATCGCTCAACGGCTTGTGCATCGGGCTGTCCGCCGCCGGATGGATCAAAGATCTGGATGACAAACGGCGTCCGGCTGCCCATAGCAAGGACTTGCTCTGCCTTTCCGGCAATGTAGGCGGAGCCTTCCTCGGCCTGCAAATCCTCCAGCGGGAGAAAGTCCGGCTGGCAGGCGCGCAAAGCGGTGCAAACGGGAAAGCCGGCGCGGGAGCCCTCGGCGCGAACGGGGCGCAGGCGATGCAGGGACTGGAAAAACACAAACTATTGGTCGGCGACTATCTGCGGCCGATGCTGGACGCCGCCATCCCCAAACTGATGGCAGATGCGGGCTTCTACCCCTCCCTCGGCGTCTGCGTGGACAAGGGACTCAGTGATGCCGTCAAGCGCGTGAGCCGCCAAAGCGGACTCGGCGCCAAAATCTACCTGGACCGCATTCCTTTCGGCGGCGGACTGTTTGAGGCCGCCAAGGAATTGGATATCGATGCCGCCTCCACCGCCCTCAACGGCGGAGAGGACTGGCGCATCCTGTTCGTCCTGCCCATCGAGCAGTTTGAGAAGTTCCGCCACGATTTCCAGACCTGGCAGGTCATCGGTCATCTGGCGCTGCCGGAGGCGGGTGCTTCGCTGGTGATGCCGGATGGCGTGGAACTGCCGCTCCGCGCCCAGGGCTGGAAGGAGGAGGAAGAATGAGCCGACCGGCGCAGTCGGGCTCCCCTTCGGCCGGGGCAGGCAAATCAGCGGGGGCTTGGCCTTTGTTGGTCTTCAGCCTTCTCTTGCTTGTCGGCCTGCTGACGGCCTGCGCCGAGGAACGCTCGGTACGCATCCGCACCAGTTTCATCGAACTTGCCAACGAAGAATTGCTCTCGTCCGACCCCAACCGGTTGGACCGCTACAATTGGTCCATCGTCTTCGAGTATCCCGACAGCATCATAGACAACAAAAATGTCTGCTATCCGACGCTTTGCGACACCTTGAAGGAGAACGCCCTCCGCGTGATTTTCGGGTCGGAAGCCGTCCGCCGGGCCCGCAGCGGGGAACTTCCCCCGAGCGAACGTTTGCGGGAGGGTGACAATGCGTTTGTCCGCGATGTCAAAGTGCTGGCCGACGAGTTCAACGGACGGCTTAAGAGCCACTACCCTGCCGCACGCGACACCCTGCGCGGAGACTTGTTTTACGAAGTGGATGTAAACGGTTATGTCGCGAGTACCTGGAAGGACTGTGTCAGTTACCATCTTTATAGGCACGAGGATGAATTCGGGCAGGTGCACGAGTGGGAGCGGGGCTATAACTACACGCTGGACGGACGCCGTATCTACGAAGCGGACCTGTTCAAGGATGGCTGGGAGACGGCGTTGAGCGAATTGCTAACCGATAAATTCCGGAAGGACTTCACGACCCGCGACATTCCCCTGCTGCCCTCCCGGAAACAGGACGAAGCGGCCCGTTCCGCCTCGCCCGTCCGTCCCAACGGCAATTTCAAATTCGCTCCGGGCGGCATCATCTGGATGTACGACGCCGGCGAAATCGCGGAGGCCCGGTACGGCATCCTCCGCATCACCCTCCCGTGGGCCGAACTGTCTAATCTACTGCAATAGGGCCCTTCACGCGAAGGGGTGGCGATGGGTTCAAGAGGTACGCCCTTCTTTCTCACCCCTATTTATTTATGCCCTCAAACAAAGCGCGAGGGCGTTGAGGGAGCACGGATAAAAAGAATTTCGGGCCCCTTTTTCGGGGCCCGAAAACTTTTTGTCTGTGCGCGAAAGCCTTGTGTGAGGCTTACTCCTCGGTCTCGCTCTCGAGGTAGGCTTTGAGGAGTTTCTCCTGCACGTCGCCGGGAACAGGCTGGTAGTCGGCGAAGTCCATCGTGAAGGTGGCGCTACCGGAGGTCAGCGAGCTCAGCGTCGTGGAGTACTTGTAGAGTTCGGCGAGAGGAACGCGCGCCTTGAGGGTGGAGAATCCACGGTCGGTACCCATACCCTCGATGAGGGCGCGGCGGTTCTGCAGGTCGGACATACAGGCACCCATATACTCGGAAGGAGTCATCACTTCGAGGTTGTAAATCGGCTCCATAATCTTCGGACCGGCGTTGCGGAAGGCCTCTTTGAAGGCGTTGCGGGCAGCCAGCACGAAGGAGATTTCGTTGGAGTCCACGGGGTGCATCTTACCGTCATAGACATAGACACGGATATCGCGGGCGAGGGAACCGGTGAGCGGGCCTTCGTTCATCTTATCCATAATACCCTTGAGGATGGCGGGCATAAAGCGCGCATCGATGGCGCCGCCGACCACGCAGTTGTAGAACTCCAGACGGCCGCCCCATTCAAGGTCTTTGCAGTCTTCGGTCTTGATATTGAGCACCACATCCTTGCCGTTGATCTTGAAGTTACGGGGTGCCTCGACGCCCTCTTCGTAGGGGCAGATAAGCAGGTGCACTTCACCGAACTGACCGGCGCCGCCGGACTGTTTCTTGTGGCGGTATTCGGCCGTAGCGACCTTGGTGATGGTCTCACGATAGGAGATACGCGGGGCGAAAGTCTCCATATCGATTTTGTTCTCGTTTTTGAGACGCCATTTGACGATGTTGACGTGCTGCTCGCCCTGGGCCATCAGGATGGTCTGCTTCATTTCCTTGTGGTATTCCACGATGACGGTGGGATCCTCGGCGGAAATCTTGGAAAGGGCTTCGCTCATCTTCTCCTCGTCTTTCTGCTCGGTGGCCTTGATGGCGCAGCGATACTTGGGAGCGGGGAAAACAATGTGTTCGTAGGATTTGTCGAATCCGGGAACCGCCAGGGTAGCGTCGGTCTTGGCGGCACGGAGTTTCACCGTACAACCGATGTCACCGGCCTGCATCTGGGACACTTTCTCTTTCTTCTTACCGGCCACGGCGTAGAAGGCGCTGATGCGCTCTTTCTCACCCGTCTCGGGATTCTCGAGGTCCTGACCTTCGTTGAGGGTACCGCTCATCACCTTGAAGTAAGCGACTTCGCCCAGGTGCTGCTCGACCGCCGTCTTATAGATAAACAAAGAGGTCTTGCCGGAAGCGTCGCAAGCGACTTCGTCGCCGTCCAGGGTCTTGGCCTTGCGCTCGGCGGGGGTGGGCGCCACATTGATGGTGAATTCCATCAGGCGTTTCACACCGATGTTCTTCTTGCCGCTGAGACAGAAAATAGGCAGCACTTCACCGCTGCGGATACCGATGCCGAGACCCTGACGAATCTCGTCCTCGCTCAGTTCGCCGGACTCGAAGAATTTCTCCATCAAGCTCTCGTCGTACTCGGCGGCACGCTCGATGAGTTCGTTGCGGAGGTCTTCGGCCTGGGAAACAAATTCGGCGGGAATGTCTTTGTCTTCCCGTTTGCCCATATCATCGAGGAAATGGTAGTAGCGCATTTTCAGCACATCGATGAAGCCGTCGAAGCCCACGCCCGGATTCACGGGGAACTGGATGATGACGGGCTTCTTGCCGAAGGCTTCCTTCATACCGTCCAGCGTACCTTCCCAGTTGGCTTTCTCGCCGTCAAGTTGGTTGACTGCGCACAGCAGCGGAATGTTGTAGGTCTCGGCATAGCGCTGGTAGATTTCGGTACCGACCTCGACGCCTTGCTGGGCGTTAACCACGAGGATACCGGTCTCGCAGACCTTGAACGCGGAGATCGCGCCACCGCAGAAGTCATCGGAACCAGGAGCGTCGATGATGTTGAACTTGGTGTTCTGGAACTCGGCGTAAAGCGGAGTCGCATAGACCGACTTCTGGTTTGTCTGCTCGAACTCGGTGTTGTCGGAAACTGTGTTCTTTCCTTCCACCGTACCTCTGCG
>CADAFY010000115.1 GCA_902787255.1 uncultured Bacteroidia bacterium | reverse complement strand
CAGTCTTGGGAATTTCGCACCAAACCGGCCTGGCAGCGCCTGCTGGTGATGGCCGGCGGCGTGCTGTTCAATTTTATTCTTGCCATCTGTCTGTATATCGTCATCCTGGCCTCGTGGGGGAGCAGTTACCTCAGCAACGGCGACGACACCCGCATCTGGGCGAATGACCTGGCTGTCGATATGGGCTTCCAAACGGGCGACCACATCATTGGGTTCGACGGGGAGAAAATCGGCGATTTTGACCGTTTGCAGGTGGAGATGGCCCGGGAACGCGCCCAGACGGCGACGGTGGTGCGCGGAAATGACACCCTGACCCTCTATCTGGATCAGTCCCGCCTGCCCGAGGTCCTGCAGAGTCGCGGTATGTTCGGCCTGGCCATGCCCTTCGTGGTGGATACCATTCCTCCCGTCTCGCCCAACTATGGCTGCGACTTGCGCCGCGGGGACCGGATTGTCGCGCTGGACGGGCATCCCATTCAATACATTCAGGAGTCCCGGCGCCTGCTGCAAAGTTACAAAGGGGAGAAAGTCGAAGCCCGCTATGTGCGAGGGGCCTGCGCGGGAGCGGCCGATGAGGCGCAAAGCGGCTCCTTGACCGCGGACACGCTCAGCGTGCTGCTGCAGGTGGATACGACCGGTCTGCTGGGCATTTATACGGCGATGCCTCCGCTTGAAACCCGCGAGTATAGTTTCTGGGAAGCCATTCCGGCCGGTTTCAAACTCACTTTCACCACCATCGGCGGCTATATCGACGACTTGAAACTCGTTTTCAATCCTTCTACGAAGGCCTATAAGTCGGTGGGCAGTTTCATCGCCATCGGGCAGGTCTTCCCTTCCGCCTGGGATTGGTTCCGTTTTGTCAATATCCTCGCCCTGCTGTCCATTATGCTGGGCGTGATGAATTTGTTGCCCATTCCCGGCTTGGACGGCGGACACATTCTGTTTGTCTTGTATGAAATGATTACCGGCCGCAAACCCAGCGACAAGTTCCTGTATGTGGCGCAGATTATCGGTATGATTCTCTTGGTCGCGCTGATGGTGCTGGCCTTCGGCAATGACATCGGCCGGCTGATTCGCTAAACTTGTAATACCTTATATATTATATATGAATCGTAGATACTTTTTTTCGTGCCTGCTTCGCCCCGGCGCCTTTGTTCCCGCCCTCTTGCTGGTACTTTTGCTGACGAGCGCCTGCGGCAACCGCAGAAAAGCCCTGCTGCCCAATGTCAGCGGCAAAGCCGGCGAGGTGATTGTCGTGATGGACAAGGCCTATTGGAACGGTCCGTTCGGCCAACTCCTGCGTGACTCGCTGGCGGCGGACTGTCCGTTCCTTCCCCAGAAAGAACCGTTGTACAACCTGGCCGATGTGCCGCCCGCTTCTTTTTCCAAATTGTTCCAATTGCATCGCAATCTCATCCTTTGCGACGTGTCCCCCCAGGTGGAAAAAGCGGACATTCATTTCGGCAATGATGTCTGGGCGGCGCCCCAGTGCGTGGTCCGCATTAACGCGCCCGATGAGGAAACGGCCATTCAGTTGTGCCGGGAGAATATGACGCACATCATCAATTACATTGAGATGGCCGAGCGCAAGCGCGTCATCGACAACACCCGCAAATACCAGGAGTCGGCGTTGCGCCCGCCCGTCAAGGCGGTTTTTGGCGGCAGCCCCTATTTTCCCTCGGGTTATGTGCTGAAAAAAATCAACGACCGGTTTGCCTGGATTGCCTATGAAACAACTTATGTCAATCAGGCTATTCTGATTTACCAGTTCCCGGCGGTCGGCGACGAGTCGGATTTCAGCAGGCAGACGCTGGTGGAGCACCGCAACGAGATGATGAAAGAAGAGGTTCCCGGAATGTTCGAGAACAGTTATATGACCACCAGTACCTTCGCAGAACCCGCCTTGCGCTTTGTCAAGTATGAAGGACGCTATTTTGCGGAGTTGCGCGGTTATTGGGAAGTTTTTAACGATTTTATGGGCGGTCCTTTCGTCTCTCATTCCTTCTATTCTCCTGATGGAAAGCGCGTAATCACGGTGGAAGCCTTTGTCTATGCGCCTAAATTTGACAAGCGCCATTACCTTCGTCAGGTGGAATCTTTGCTTTATTCCTGGTCGGAAGAATAAAATTTATTTTGCAGGTTAAAAAATATTGTATACCTTTGCAGTCCCAATTTTGGCGGCAAGTCAAAAAAGGACGTGTGCGGCGGGTTCGTATAACGGTTAGTACGCGAGATTTTCATTCTCGAAACAGGAGTTCGATTCTCCTACCCGCTACCAAAATATAAAAAAAAGAAAAAATGGCACATCACGCATCTGCAAAGAAGCGCATCCGTCAGAACGAGAGGCGCAAGTTGCATAACAAGTATTATGCAAAGACCACCAGGAACGCTATCCGCGACCTGAGAAATACCACCGACAAAGCTGCGGCTACCGCCAACGCCCCCAAGGTTTATTCGATGATTGACAAGCTCGCCAAGATCGGCGTCATTCACAAGAACAAGGCGGCGAACCTCAAGAGCGGTATCGCGGTTTACATTGGGAAGCTTGCTTAAAACGAGAGGCCGCCAATCACGGCGGTCTTTTTGTTAACAGTCCGGCAACGGACAACGGGAAGTAGCGCAGTTGGCAGCGCACCACGTTCGGGACGTGGGGGTCGGGCGTTCGAGTCGCCTCTTCCCGACAAAAATCCTCGGAATTCCGGGGATTTTTCGTTTCTGCGGCATTCGGCCTGCAAAAATGTTGTAAAAATATTTGGTAGTTCAAAAAAGTTGCGTATCTTTGCAGCCCGTTTGGGAAAAGCGAGTTTTTCCCGGGCGGAATTCAGTTCTTTGACAATATTGAAAGAGTAGAGATTTGATACGAAATCGCCGTTTCGCGTGAGCGTCCGGTGCAGGAAGTATCAGATTTCAACAGATAACGAGGTAAAAAAATATTTACGAAATCAGTCTTAATGATTATAATTGGAGTTTTTTCAATTGAGTTGTTAGGGACTGCAATTTCATAGGCAAGAATCAGACTGCGTATAATGATATGTAGTTTCGATTCACTCAAAGAGCATTCAATTTTGGCTTTTCGAGCCAAGATTAAACATTGAAGGTTACAAGAGCGAACGGAGGATGCCTAGGCTTCTGCAGGCGACGAAGGACGTGGTAAGCTGCGAAAAGCCCCGGGGAACCGCAAACAGGTTTTGATCCGGGGATGTCCGAATGGGTCAACCCGCACGGATGAAGTCCGTGCACCATAGTTATATGGAGCCAACCCGGGGAACTGAAACATCTTAGTACCCGGAGGAAGAGAAAGAAAAGATCGATTTCCCGAGTAGTGGCGATCGAAAGGGAAAGAGCCCAAACCACGGTTGTTGAGGCATCCGTGGGGTTGTAGGAGCGCTCAAAGGAAACTATGTTCCCAATTGGAACAATCTGGAAAGTTTGACCAAAGACGGTGACAGTCCGGTACAAGCACAGAGCATGGTTCAGGAGCGCCACCTGAGTAGGGCGGGACACGTGAAATCCTGTCTGAATCCGCGGGGACCATCCCGCAAGGCTAAATACTCGCAGAAGACCGATAGTGGACCAGTACCGTGAGGGAAAGGTGGGAAGCACCCCGAGCAGGGGAGTGAAATAGACCCTGAAACCGTTCGTTTACAAGCGGTCGGAGCAGCATACGCTGCGACGGCGTGCCTTTTGGATAATGAGCCTACGAGTTGTACCTGTCCGGCGAGGTTAAGTTCTTCAGGAACGTGAGCCGAAGCGAGAGCGAGTCTTAATAGGGCGCATAGTCGGTCGGGACAGACGCGAAACCTAGTGATCTACCCATGAGCAGGATGAAGGCGTCGTAACAGGCGCTGGAGGTCCGCACCAGTTTCCGTTGAAAAGGGCTTGGATGACTTGTGGGTAGGGGTGAAAGGCTAATCAAACTGGGAGATAGCTCGTACTCCCCGAAATGTCTTTAGGGACAGCCTCGTCGAAAGTTTAGCGGAGGTAGAGCTACTGATAGGATGCGAGGGCTTCATCGCCTATCAATTCCTGACAAACTCCGAATGCCGCATAAACGTTCGACGGGAGTGAGTCGTCGGGTGCTAATGTCCGGCGGCGAGAGGGAAACAGCCCAGACCTTCGGTTAAGGCCCCGTAGCGTGGTCTAAGTTTTCAGAACGAGGTGACATCGCAGAGACAGCTAGGATGTTAGCTTGGAAGCAGCTATTCATTTAAAGAGTGCGTAACAGCTCACTAGTCGAGCGATGACGCGTGGATAATGACCGGGAATAAAGACCACCGCCGAAACCAAGGAATCCGCATATGTAAGTATGGGATTGGTAGGGGAGCATTCCGCTCGGCGTAGAAGGTGAGGCGTGAGCCTTGCTGGAGCGTGCGGAAACGCAAATGTAGGCATAAGTAACGACAATGAATGCAAAACCATTCACACCGAAAACCCAAGGTTTCCTCAGCTACGTCAAACGTCTGAGGGTCAGTCGGGGGCTAAGGGGTACCCGAAGGGGGAACCCGATGACAAACCGGTTAATATTCCGGTACCTCCCATGCAGGAAGTCGCGTGACCGAGAGGTGACACTGCCGCGTGCTGACGGAATAGCACGTTGAAGGCCGTAGGCGTAAGCTGAACGCCGATAGTACCGCGAGTCTTCGGACAAGCGGACAGCGCAGGTAATCGTACTTGCAAGAAAAGCGCGGAAAGCCCGTACCGTAAACCGACACAGGTGGGTGAGGAGAGAATCCTCAGGTGCTCGAGTGAATCATGGCTAAGGAACTAGGCAAATTGACCCCGTAACTTCGGGATAAGGGGACCCAGCAATGGGCGCAGAGAAATGGCTCAGGCGACTGTTTACCAAAAACACATGGCTATGCGAAATCGTAAGATGACGAATATGGCCTGACACCTGCCCGGTGACGGAAGGTTAAGAGGGGGAGTCACGCAAGGAAGCTCCGAATCGAAGCCCCGTTAAACGGCGGCCGTAACTATAACGGTCCTAAGGTAGCGAAATTCCTTGTCGGGTAAGTTCCGACCTGCACGAATGGTGTAACGA
>CADAFY010000114.1 GCA_902787255.1 uncultured Bacteroidia bacterium | reverse complement strand
GAAGTGCTGGAAAGAAAGTTCTCCGCTCGAGAAAGCCTTGATGAGGAGATGCATGCAAAGATGCTGGATTTGTTTAAGAAATATATTTTGGTCGGAGGTCTTCCTGATGCCGTCAATGAATTCCTTCAGTCAAGGAATATGGTTGCCGTGAGAGCCATTCACGAGTCTATCCACACGTTATACGGAGTGGATGCCGCCCAATATGACGAAGACCACAAATTACAGATTGCCCGGATATACAACATGGTTCCATCCTTGATGGCTAACAAGAAAAAGCGAATTGTATACAAGGATATCGCCGAAAAAGGGGACAAGCGTAGTGAGGATTACAGGGATGAATTCGATTATATTGTCGGTGCCGGCATCTGTCTGGATGTGAAAGCCATTTCGTCGCCCACTTTTCCTCTGAAGGAATCTGAGAGCAAGAATCTGCTCAAGTTATATATGAATGATGTCGGACTGCTTACCAACGAACTATACCGATACAACATTGACGCCGTGATGAATGACCGCCTCAGCGTCAATTTAGGAAGTGTTTATGAAACCGCAGTTGCCTCAGAACTGAAGGCCCACGGCATTAAACAACTTTTTTATTATGACAACAAGGCTCACGGAGAAGTTGAGTTCATTTTGGATGACTATGGAAATGCGTCCAGCCTGCCTATCGAAGTGAAGTCAGGTAAAGACTACACCATCCACCGGGCTCTCAATACATTTATGTCCAATCCCGATTATCGGGTAAAGCAGGCATTTGTGCTGTCTAACGCGAGAGAAATCCAACAGGATGGGTGCTTAACCTATCTACCCATCTATTTTACAATGTTTATCAAGGAGAATCCGCCGGAGAAGATGATTTTATGATGCTTCCTCCCCAACTTTGGAAAAGTGTCGGAAAATGCCTATTTTTGCCTTGGAAAAGTGTCTAAGTTTACGACAGTCTATGAAAAAACTATTCTCTCTTATATTAGGATTCGCGTTCTGCTTCTTGTCTTATGCCGCGGGTGAAGAATCACGTGGCGGCAACGCTCCGGGTGAACTGCGCAGTGGCAGCACGCCGGATTGCATCTTGCCCCAGGTTGCTCAGTGGACCCCTGCCAATGGCGGCAGTTTCGTGCTGTCAAATGGTGCCGTATACCGTCTGCAAGCCAAGGGTGTTTCCGACGACCAGGTCAAGGCCTTCAAGGCGTACATAGAGAGCAGTTCTCTGGCCTTGCGTGAGGCCGGCAAAGAGGCGGCGTCCGCCGTTAAAACCCAGGCCGGCAAAGAGGCGGCGTCCGCCGTCAAAATCCAGGTCGGGCCCAAACTCTTGAAAGACACCCGCGAGGGCGCTTATAAAATGACCGTTGACCGCAAGGGCGTCAGCATCCAGGCCAATGGGGTCGCCGGCGCTTTCTATGCCGTGCAGTCGCTTATGCAACTCCAAGCGGCGGATGAAGAAGGCCGCATCGCAGCCTGCCGCATCGAGGACGCTCCCCGTTATGCCTACCGGGGCTTGATGTTCGATGTGTCCCGTCATTTCCACAGCAAGGATTTCATCTTGAAGCAGATTGACCTGATGGCTCAGTTGAAGATGAACCGCCTGCATCTGCACCTGACCGACAACGAAGGCTGGCGCATCGCTTTGGACTGCGCGCCCGAGATGGTGAAGAAGGGAGCCTTCGGCGACAGTTGGTGGTTCAACCACGTTTTGAACGGCACGCCGATGACCTTGGTGGAGGAACCGGAGGGGTATGAGCCGGGCACCGTCTATGATGACGGCAAGGTTTACGGCGGATACTATACGAAAGATCAGATTCGTGAAATCATCGCTTACGCGGCAGACCGTCATATCGAGGTGATTCCTGAAATTGAAATACCCGGACACAACATCGCTCTGTTGCGGGTGCATCCCGAGTTTTTCTGCGAGAACCGCAAGTATAATATTGACAATGTCGTATGTCCGGGCCGGGAAGAGGTGTTCGCCTTCTTTGAGAATGTATTGAAAGAGGTGATGGAACTTTTCCCCTCTCGGTATGTGCACATCGGCGGGGATGAAGCCAACAAATCCAATTGGGGCGTGTGTCCCCTCTGTCAGAAACGCATTGCGGACGAGCATCTGAAAGATGTTTATGAATTGCAGAGTTACTGCATCCGCCGGGTGGAAAAGATGGTCAATGCCTGCGGCAAGCAAATCATCGGTTGGGATGAGATTTTGCAGGGCGGCCTGTCGGACAATGCTACGGTGATGTCCTGGCGGGGCACGGAGGGCGGCGTGCAAGCCATCCGGATGAATCACGACGTGATTATGACGCCCAGCAATTATTACTACCTCGATTTCGGTCAGGATGCCCCGTACAAAGAGCCCCTTGCCTTCAACACGTACCTTCCCTTGGAGACCGTTTACAGTTATGAGCCGGAAGAGGACATCATCGCCGCTTGCGGGGCGGACTATGACCCGTCCATTATGAAGCATCTGCTGGGGTTGCAAGGCAATCTCTGGGGAGAATGTATCGTCAGTGACAGTCATTTTGAATATATGCTGTATCCCCGCGCTTTTGCCATTGCGGAAAATGCGTGGAGCCCCAAAGGCAGCAAAAACTACCCGGCTTTCCGCGAGAAGACCCTTGCCTTCATCGAGCGCGTCAGGAAGCAGGGCTACCATACCTTCGACCTGGCTTCGGAAGTGGGGCATCGTCCGGCAGCGGCCACGCCCATTGTCAACCTGGCCCTCGGTGCCAAAACGACTTGGCGCAACGGCGGCAAGGAGGAGACCGCCGATATGCTTGTGGATGGTTACCTGGGGGATTGGGTCCTCTGGAAAAGTCCCCAATGGAAGGAATGTGTCAAAAGAGAACTGGTGCTGGATATTGATTTGGGAGAAAGCAAGGACCTCCACTATATCGGTGCGGAATTCGTTCATTTCCCGGCCCGCCGCTGCCAACTCCCGAATGACTTGCAGGTCCTCATTTCCGAAGACGGTATCAACTATACGCCCGTTCCCGTCGTCATCCCGGAACTTTCCAAGGAAGACAGGCATTTCAGCATCCTTACTTTGGGCGCTACCGTGAATGCCAAGGCCCGTTATGTGCGGCTGGAGGGGAATAAGGAAAAGAAGAAAACCTGGGGCTATATCGGTGAAATAATCATCAATTAGAAGAGGTGAAATCAATCAATTAGATGATGTTAAATAAATTGAAGATATGAAAAAACTATTCTCTCTCGTATTTGGATTTGCATTTTGCGTACTCTCTTACGCCGCCGGCGATGCCGTTCGCGGCGGCAGTACGCCGGATTGCATCCTGCCCCAAGTTGCTCAATGGACACCCGCCAACGGCGGCAGTTTTGTCTTGTCGAAGGGGGCTGCTTATCGCTTGGAAGGAAAGGGCGCTGCGGACGCGGCCGCGGATGCGTTCCGCGCCTATTTGGAAAACTGTCCGCTGGCGATGCAGGCTGCCGACAAAAAGATGACTCCCGCCGTTAAAATTCAGGTCGGCCCCAAACTCTTGAAAGACACGCGCGAGGGAGCCTATCAAATGACCGTCGACCGCAAGGGCGTCAGCATCCGGGCCAATGGCGTAGCCGGCGCTTTCTATGCCGTACAGTCCCTGATGCAACTCCAGGCGGCGGACGAAGAAGGTCGTATCGCAGCCTGTCGCATTGAGGATGCTCCCCGCTATCCTTACCGGGGTCTGATGTTCGATGTGGTCCGACATTTCTTCAGCAAAGATTTCGTCCTCAAGCAGATCGACCTGATGGCCCAGTTGAAGATGAACCGCCTGCATATGCACCTGACGGACAACGAAGGCTGGCGCATCGCCTTGGACTGCGCGCCGGAAATGGTCAAGAAAGGAGCCTTCGGCGACAGTTGGGCGCGCCGGAAATGGTCAAGAAAGGAGCCTTCGGCGACAGTTGGTACTTCAACCACATCTTGAGCGGCAAGCCCCTCGTTTTTGCCGAGGAGCCGGCGGGCTATGTTCCGGGCACCGTCTATGACGACGGCAAGATTTACGGCGGCTATTACACCAAGGACCAGATTCGTGAAATGATTGCGTATGCCGCCGAGCGTCAGATTGAAATCATCCCCGAAATAGAAATTCCCGGACATAATATGGCCCTCCTGCACGTGCATCCCGAATTTTTCTGCACGGGGGAGCACAAGGTCAACAATGTCATCTGCCCGGGTCAGGAAGAGGTTTTCCCTTTCTTTGAAAAAGTGTTGAAGGAAGTGATGGACCTGTTCCCCACCCCCTATATGCACATCGGCGGAGACGAGGCGGAGAAATCCAATTGGGCCGTGTGCCCCCTCTGCCAGAAGCGCATTGCCGACGAGCAGTTGAAGGATGTCTATGAATTGCAGAGCTACTGCATCCGCCGGGTGGAAAAGATGGTCAATGCCTGTGGCAAGAAACTCATCGGCTGGGATGAAATCCTGGAAGGCGGCCTCTCGGACAATGCCACGGTGATGTCCTGGCAAGGTACTGAGGGTGGCGTTGAGGCCATCCGGATGAATCACGATGTGATTATGTCCCCCAGTACATTCTATTATTTGGATTTCGGCCAGGATGCTCCGTACAAAGAGCCCATCGCCTTTAACGCTTACCTTCCCCTGGAGGTCGTTTACAGTTACGAGCCGGAAGAGGACATTATCGCTGCCTGCGGGAAAGACTACGACCCGTCCATTATGAAGCATCTGCAAGGCCTGCAGGGCAACCTCTGGACGGAATGTATCATCCGCAGCGACCATTTTGAATATATGCTGTACCCCCGCTCCTTTGCCATCGCTGAAAACGCCTGGAGCCCCAAAGGCAGCAAAAATTATCCTGTCTTCCGCGAGAAAGCCCTCGCTTTCATCAAACGCATCCAGGAAGAAGGCTACCATACTTTCGACCTAGCTTCCGAGGTCGGACACCGTCCGGAAGCGGATGTTCCCATCCCCAACCTGGCCCTCGGTGCCAAGACGACCTGGCGCAAAGGGGACAAGGTGGAGACGGCTGATATGCTCGTGGACGGATATCTGGGCGACTGGACCATCCGCAGGGACCCCAAATGGAAAGAATTTAACGGGAAGGAAATCACGCTGGACATTGACTTGGGAGAGTGCAAAGACCTGCACTACATCGGGGTGGAATATGTTGACTTCCGTATCCGTCGATTCCGCCTTCCCGACGATGCCCAATTCCTGGTCTCGGAAGACGGGGTCAATTTCGTCCCGGTTTACACCCCGAAACTTCGCCTTTCGGATGATCGGTCGCATTATTGCATCCTGACCTTTGGCGGAACGGTCAATGTCCGCGCCCGTTATGTCCGCCTTCAGTTCAACAAAGGCCCGAAAAAACTCAGGGGCTATCTCAGTGAAGTAATCATCAATTAAACAGACGACTATGACATTCGCAATGATTATCCAGCTGCTAATTGTCCTGGCTGCGCTCTATGTGGGTTCGAGGTATGGTTCGCTGGCCCTCGGCGCCATCTCCGGTATTGGCCTGGCGATTCTGGTGTTCGGTTTCGGACTCAAGCCCGGTACGCCGCCCACCGACGTGATTTACATCATCATTGCCGCCGTCACCTGCGCAGGTACGCTGCAGGCCTCGGGCGGTATGGACTGGATGATTCAGGTGGCGGAAAGAATGCTGCGCAAGCATCCCGACAACATCACTTTCCTGGGTCCCCTCGTGACTTTCTTCCTCACCGTACTGGTCGGAACGGGGCACGTGGTTTATACGATTATGCCCATTATCTGCGACATTGCCTTGAAGAAAAACATCCGTCCGGAAAGGCCCTGCGCCGTAGCCTCCATCGCCTCGCAGGTGGGCATTACCTGCTCGCCCATTGCGGCGGCGGTCGTGGCTTTCGTGACCATCTCCAACGCCAACGGCTTCAATGTGACCATTCCGCAGGTGTTGATGGTGACCATTCCTTCCTGTGTCTGCGGTCTGATGTGCGCGTCCGCTTTTTCGTACCGCCGTGGCCTCGATTTGGACAAAGACCCGAAGTTCCAGGCCCGCAAAGCAGATCCTGACGCCTATCAATTCATGTATGGCAGTACGGCTACGACGATGGACAAGGAGATTAGCTCCACCGCCAAGGCCTCCGTATTCATCTTCCTCGGCTCGCTGCTCATCATCGTGGGCTTCGCCTTCTGTCAACTTTTCCATACAGCAGATGGCGAGACCGTTGCCAAGGCCATCGGGCTTCCGAAAATGAACATTTGTATCCAGATCATTATGCTGATGGCGGCCGCCTGCAACATTATGTTCTGCAAGGCGACTCCCCGTCAGGCTGTGATGGGCGCCGTGTGGCAGTCGGGTATGATTGCGGTCATCGCCATCTACGGCATCGCCTGGCTGGCCGACACCTATTTCGGCAACTATATGGACGAGATGAAAGCGATGCTGACCGGACTCGTGACGGCCTATCCCTGGGCCATTGCCTTCGTGTTCTTCCTGGTGTCGGTGCTGGTCAATTCGCAGGGCGCCGTGGTGGTGGCGATGCTGCCCCTGGCCTTTGAGTTGGGCATCGCCGGCCCCGTCCTGCTGGGCGTGCTGCCGAGCGTGTACGGCTACTTCTTCATCCCCAACTACCCTTCGGATATCGCGACGGTCAACTTCGACCGCTCCCGAACCACGGTCATCGGCAAATACCTGCTCAACCACAGCTTTATGATACCCGGCCTCATCTGCGTGACCGTGTCCACCATCATCGGCTACCTCATCACCAACGTCCTCTTCACCGGCTACTTCGCCGGGATTTAAGGCTTGAGCCAGCGGGCGCTGGCATCCCTGCAGGTGCTGAAGGTCCCACCAAAAAGAGGGGGACTTTAAGCGAAAATGCGGGAAAAATGCTGAAGGTCCGTTCAGAATGTGTGGGACCTTCGACAGAGAGGAACGGTCTCTTCAGCATTATATCAGTTCCAGAAGGCGACAAACTTCTTCATAGGGCAGGCCACTGACACGAGCGAGTTGGTTGGGGTCTGCGGAAAAACGATAGCGAATTTGTTTCAGCACCTCTGATTGTTGATTTTCCGAAAGTTGAGAGATGTTCCTTTCTCGGTTGAGATGATAGCATAAATACCCCAAGGCAGAAAGCACAAATGAATCTTCGAAGGAAATTCCTTCTTGCACCCGTTTCGCTTTAGACGAATGTTGAAGAAAATAATTCATTCGTTTAGGTGTCCGAAACAACGACTCTACAAATTCCACCGCCACATAAGACGCTGTGTCCACGAACCCATCATTGTTAATCAGATAATTACCCGGCAGCGATGATATACTGTGGATGCAAGCGATCAACGCTCGTGAAGACATTTCTCTCACGAGCCTCCCAGAGGGCCTTTGCGTTCTGAAAAAGGTGTTTCCTGTTCCCCACGGATAATCAGATGGCGTGAGTGAAATATTGGCGGCCACACTGTTCATCTGCACATACGCGATACCTTTTTCCAATGATTCATTTTCCAGCATTAGTTCACGAATGTCCGTCCCATTTTTAAGAAGAAGGGATTGGGAACCATATTTCTTACTGAAACGTTGGGAATACATCTTTTTAAATCGATTGATGAATGTTTGTGCGTCATTCCTTGAACCGGCAACGACAAAATGGACGTGGTTGGACATTAGGATGAAGGAGAGTATCTTCACCGCCATAGTCGTTGCGATAAGGGGTGGAATATTCATAGCCATCTTGAAATCATCTTCCTCTTTAAACCATAATTTGTCTGTAAAATGGTCTGTTGATACAAGCCAGAATTGCATAAGTCTTCTTTTTTAAGATAATAAACGCTGTCTTTAACAGTATGTATATATGCATTCCCCGATGCTTCGGGAAAGAAGGTGTGACATCTCCGGTGCCGATAGGAGAATGATCCGCGATATTACGTGGCAAAATAATACGGAAATATCACGGCAAAAAAGGAAAAATTCTTACCCAATGGGAAATTACGCTTCTGATTTTATCTGGAACATCGCGTCGCTGGCCGACCTTGGTGCTGAAGGTCACGCTGAAATGATGGGGACTTTCAGCGAAAATGCGGGAAAAATGCTGAAGGTCCGTTCAGAATGTGTGGGACTTTCAGCAGGCAGATGGGATGTGACCACGAAAAAAGTCTGCGTCTCCGACAGACGGGAGGGCCCATCTGTATATGCATATCCGGGGAGAAAATCCGAGTTCAAAAATGCTTACCTGCGGGAAAATGTGTATCTTTGCAGGTGGTCCGGGAAAATGAGGGGTATGGCCGTGTCTCATTCCGGCCCGGTATCCAGTATTAGAATTAGAAGCGTATGTCATTGAAATGCGGAATTGTTGGATTGCCCAATGTGGGAAAATCCACCCTGTTCAACTGTATCAGTTCCGGGAAGGCCCAGAGCGCCAATTTCCCGTTTTGTACCATAGACCCGAACGTGGGTTCGACCGTCGTGCCGGATGCCCGCCTGCAGGTGTTGGCGGATATCTGCAAGCCCCAGCGGGTGATTCCCGCCACGGTGGAAATCGTGGACATCGCCGGTCTGGTCAAGGGCGCGAGCAAAGGGGAAGGGCTGGGCAACCAGTTCTTGGCCAACATTCGGGAGACGGATGCCATCCTGCACGTGCTCCGCTGCTTCGATGACGACAATATCGTTCACGTGGACGGCTCGGTGGACCCGGTCCGTGACAAGGAGGTGATTGATATGGAACTCCAACTCAAGGA
>CADAFY010000113.1 GCA_902787255.1 uncultured Bacteroidia bacterium | reverse complement strand
CGCCCATCAGCAGGATAGCGCTCCCGTCGGGGGATAATTGGAACTCGGAAATGGGGGTAGGTTCTGCGGCGCGCCCGGCTTGCCCTTCGCAGCAATCGGGGCAGCTTTCGGCACAGGAAGCGGCGCGAATTCCCTCGCAGATCAGACGCTTTTGCCCCAGGGTGGCGGCGGCTCCGCAGCCCTTGAAAGGGGTCTTATAAATTTTGCCGTTCTGCAAGAAAAGCAAGGCCTTTCCACCTTCCACAAAAACGGGGTTGGAAACACTGCTTCCCTCCTTTGTCAAGGGGCTGACTTCACCCCCTTCCACGCCCGTCACCCAAAAGTTGCTGACGCTCCGGTTCTCCTCTATCGAAATGTACGAAACGGCAAACACGATTGTCTTCCCATCCGGCGACAAAACGGGAGAAGAAATACGCCCCAGCGACAACAGCGCTTCAGGCGTCAACGACGCAAAGGAAGCCTCCGAAGGCCCAATGTAACTTTTTTGTTCTTTCATCTGACAACCAACAAATAAACCCATAAAAACCACCCCTAAAAGGGCACTTTTACAGAGATTTGAGCATAAATATTTTTTCATCATTATAACTAAATATATTTGACAATTTTTACACGAATCACGATCGCTTATTTCAGGGTAATTCGTTCATCTTCTAACTAATTTTACTGTAATCCTTCTTCTGGTATTTCGCCTTCCCGAGCTCGTTTTTGAGCACCTGATTCTCGGGCGCATCCAGGCCCGGATCCTTGTCCAAAATCACCGAAGCATAGCGCCGCGCATCGCTCAAAATTTGTCCGTCCTTGGCCAGCGAAGCGATGCTCAATTCGATGGGCAAACCGCTCTGCTGCGTCCCCTCCATATCGCCCGGCCCGCGCATCTTCAAATCCTCTTCCGCCAGCACGAAACCATTCTCCGTTGAGCACATCAGTTCGATGCGGTGCCGTCCCTCTTTTGAGAGCTTATTTCCCGTCATCAAGATGCAATACGACTTCTCGCTTCCCCGTCCGACACGCCCGCGCAACTGGTGCAACTGACTCAACCCGAAACGTTCCGAACTCTCAATCACCATCACGCTGGCATTGGGCACGTCCACCCCCACCTCGATGACGCTCGTCGCCACCAAAATATTCGCTCGGCCTTCCACGAAAGCCGTCATATTGAAATTCTTTTCTTCGGGCGCCTGCTTTCCGTGCACGATGGCCGTTTTATAGGGCGGGAACGGGAACTGCTTGACCACCTCTTCGTAGCCGAGTTCGAGGTTCTTATAATCCATTTTTTCGCTCTCGAAAATCAGCGGATAAACGATGAAAGCCTGGCGGCCGAGGGCTATCTGCTCGCGGATAAAATTATACATCGCATACCGTTTGCTTTCCCCCGCCGACTTCGTCACAACAGGCTTGCGTCCCGGCGGCATCTCATCGATGACTGAAGTGTCCAAATCGCCATAAAAGGTCATCGCCAACGTACGCGGAATGGGGGTGGCGGTCATCACCAGCACGTGCGGTGGTCGACCGTCGGAGGTCTTGCTCCACAGTTTGCTGCGCTGGTCCACCCCGAAACGATGCTGTTCGTCGATAATGGCCAGCCCCAGGTTCTTGAACAGCACATTGTCCTCCAACAGCGCGTGCGTCCCCACAATCAAGGTAATGCTGCCGTCCTCCAGCCCCGCGTGGATTTCCCGCCGCTCCGCCGTCTTGCTCGTTCCCGTCAGCAAAGCCGCCTTCAGCCCCGTCGGAGCCAGGTATTTCTGAATATTGCGATAATGCTGCCGGGCCAGCACCTCCGTAGGTGCCATAATGCAGGACTGATAGCCGTTACCCGCCGCAATCAGCGCAGAGAGCACCGCCACCATCGTTTTGCCACTGCCCACATCCCCCTGCAACAGGCGGTTCATCTGCTTGCCGCTGCGCATATCTTCGCGGATTTCCTTGATCACGCGCTTCTGCGCCCCCGTCAACTCGAAAGGAATGTTTTCATAACAGCGGTTGAACGCCGTTCCCACCTTGGGCATCAGGATGCCGTTGTCGGCCCGGCTTCGGATATATTTTGCCTTCAGCAAAGAGAGTTGCAGCAGAAACAATTCTTCGAATTTCAGGCGGTAGCGCGCCTTTTCCAGCGAGGCTGCATCCTTCGGGAAATGAATATTGTATAGGGCGAAGCGCAGGTTGCAGAGCCCCTTTTCGCGCAGCACATATTCGGGAAGCGTCTCTTCCACGGAAGGCAGGGCTTCATTGAGGGCCGCCAGCATAATTTTGCGCATCACCTTGTCGGTCACCCCCGCGTTTTTCAATTTCTCCGTACTGGAATAAATGCCCGTCAGACTGCCCAGACCCTCGAAATTATTGGTCCCCAGCGGGTCCATCTCAGGATGCACCATATTGAGTTTCCCGTTGAAAACCTGCGGTTTGCCAAAGAAGAGAAAATCTTCTCCCGGACGGAGTTTTTCATACGACCACTTGATGCCCTTGAAAAAGACCAGTTCCATCTCCCCGGAGCCATCCGCCACCAGAACCGTCATTCGCTTGACCACATTGTATTTGATGGCCTGACCGTCTTTCTGCATAACCTCTCCCTTGTCCGCACTCCACAGTTGGCGGCGCATCACCCGGCCCCGGAACTGCACATACGCCACATCCGGCACAATGGAAGCAATGGGCGTAATGCTGCTGCGGTCCACATAACGGAAAGGATAATAGCGCAACAAGTCCGAGGTGCGTTCCACCCCCAACTCCGAGCGGAGCAGTTGCGCCCGCTTGGGCCCCACTCCCGCCAGATACTGTATGTCTATCTCCTGTCCGTGCATATCGCAAAGTTAACATATTTTTTGATTACCTACTGCGGCGGCGGGATGAGCCCTTCGTCAAGCAGGTCGCGGAACATATCCAACACGGGCGTCTCATTCGTCCCGTCGATATGCACAAAATGTGTCAGAACATCCCGCAAGGTATATTCCCCGCCCTTTTCCCGCAAGATATAATCCATCATCCGCTCCCGCGACGGCAGTTCCAGCGCCTCCACCACTCCGGCTGCGCCATCCTCTTCCCCATCCCGCAAGCGCGGACTCGCTTCTTCCGGCTCTCCCGCACGCGCCCCGCGCAAGCGCTCCGCACGACCGGACACGCCCACCGCTTCCTTCAAGCGCTCCATCAGGCCGGGAGCCTTACGGGCGCCGCGCTCCTTGCACACATCGCAGTGGCCGCAGGGCTCGGAATGTTCCTGCCCGAAATACCGCAGCAGAAACACGCTCCGGCACTCATCCTCCTCAGCCGCGTAAGCCAGCATCGTCTCCGCCCGCTGATCCGCATTCGTCTGCAGATGCACATACAAGGCCGGATCCAGGAACAAATCCTTCGGATAATAGCGATTGTGGTGCAAGAATATCACCGTCGCCTCATCCGCCGGAATATATTTAATCACGTGCATCAACGCCAACTGATAGAGCAACTGCCGCAAACCGCTGACGGAGACAGACAGGGACGCCGCCAGCATATCCTCCTCCACCGGCACGGGATAGTTGAAAATCCCGCTGTAGCGACGCATCATCGCCTCCAACAAATCCGGCATCGCCCGACTCGGGAAAGAAATACCATACAGCGCATTCCGCTCCGCCAGAATCTGCACCTTGGTCGAGATCGTCGCATCCTCGCCATAACTCAGATGGCCCGTTTTCTCCAGGTATTTCAAAGCACTCAACGCCAGCGCCCTCTCCAGATGAAACTGCTTGCAGAACTCCGCCAGCACAAACTTTAACTGCCTACCCTCTCCTGTCTCATACGGAATCTCGTAAAAGCGGTGCAATTTCTGATAAATATCCTCTATATATTCCATCGGCGGGAACGCCGTCCGAGACAATCGGGCAAAGCGCTGCTCGTCACTCTTGTTCCATAACAAAACCGCATACGAACGCTTCCCGTCGCGTCCGGCCCGGCCCGCCTCCTGGAAATATGCCTCCGGACTCTCCGGAATGTCATAATGTACCACGAAACGCACATCCGGCTTATCGATGCCCATTCCGAAGGCATTGGTACACACCATCACGCGTGTCTTGTCCGTGCGCCAGTCCTCCTGCCGCCGGGCCCGCATCGCCGCCGACAGCCCCGCGTGGTAATACGACGCACTCTCACCCGCCGTCCGCAGCACCTCCGCCAATTCCTCACAACGCTTGCGGCTGCGCACATACACGATGCCGCTCCCCGCCTGCCGCGCACAGATTTGCAGCAGTTTTCCTATCTTATCCTCACAGCGCCGGACCACATACGAGAGATTCGGCCGCTCGAAACCACTTTTAATGACGCTGAAAGACCGCCCCCGAACCGACAGACGCTCCACGATATCCGCACACACCTCCACCGTCGCCGTGGCCGTCAGCGCCAGGACGGGCGCCTCCACTCGCTTGCGCAATTCCCCGATTTTCAAATAATCCGGACGGAAATCATAGCCCCACTGGGAAATACAATGCGCCTCATCCACCACGATATAGGAGACCGTCATCGCCCCCACATATTTCTGGAAAGTCCAGGAAGAAAGCCGTTCAGGCGACAGATACAAGAACTTGTAGTCCCCGTAACAAACATTGTTGAGCGTCAGCTCCACCTCGTGGGGCGACATCCCGCTATACACCGCCGCCGCTTTGATGCCCCGGGCTTCCAGGTTGCGCACCTGGTCCTTCATCAGGGAAATCAGCGGAGTAATCACCAGGGCCACCCCCTCTTTCAGCAAGGCCGGGACCTGGAAACAAATGGATTTCCCGCCCCCCGTAGGCAAGACCGCCAGCACATCCTTTCCCGCCAGCGCCTCCGCGACGATATCCTCCTGACGCAAGCGG
>CADAFY010000112.1 GCA_902787255.1 uncultured Bacteroidia bacterium | reverse complement strand
CATCCGCAAGGACCTGACCAACGACAACGCCCTGGTGTTCTGGATTGTCGGCGACCAGATCAAGAAAGGCGCCGCCCTCAATGCCGTGCAGATTGCCGAATACCTGATTTCCCAAAAGAAATAGTTGTTTTATAGCGATAATTTCGAACGAAAATGCTCAAAATTTCCGAAAAGACTGCGGCGATGCCCGCTTCCGCCATCCGCAAACTGGTTCCGTTCTCCGAAGCCGCCGAAGCGGCCGGGACCAAGGTGTACCATCTCAATGTCGGCGCCCCTGACATCAAGTCTCCGGACTGCGCCGTCAACGCCATTATGGACAAGTGCAAATCGATGCACCATCTTTCCTACACCAACTCCGCCGGCTTGCTGGAGTTGCGCAAAGGATTGATAGAGAAGTATTATAACAAAGTTGGTATAAAGCTGGATCTGAGCGAAATCATCGTCGAGGTAGCCGGCAGCGAGGCGTTTGCCTGCGCGATGCAGATTGCTGCAGACCGCGGAGATGAAATCATCGTCGTGGAGCCTTTCTACACCAACTACAACACCTTTGCCTTCCTCAATGGCATCACGTTGAAGGCGGTCCCCACGGATATCCGCGAAGGATTCAAGGTGCCCGACATCTCCGAGTTTGAGAAATTGCTCACTCCCAACACCAAGGCGGTGCTGCTCTGCAATCCCTGCAACCCTTCGGGCAAACTCTTCACCAAGGAGGAAATGCTGGCCATCGGCGCGTTCTGCAAAAAGCACGACCTGTTCCTCATTTCCGATGAGGTGTACCGTGAGTTCTGCTACACGGATGAGCCTTATTTCTCGGCGATGAACATTCCGGGCTGCGAGCAGAATGTGATTCTGGTGGACTCCGTTTCGAAGCGCTACAACCTCTGCGGCGCCCGCATCGGCATCATCGCTTCCCACAACAAGGATGTGATGGCCGCCGCGATGAAACTCGCCCAGTCCCGTCTCTGCCCGCCGGTGCTCGGTCAGTACGCCACCATCGGTGCACTGGATACGCCCGACAGTTATTTCGCCGAAGTGCGTGAGGAATACATCGCCCGCCGCGACTGCGCCATCCAGGCTTTGAATGCAATGCCCGGCGTGTTTACCCCCTGCCCTATGGGCGCTTTCTACACCGTGGCTGAACTGCCGATCGACGATGCCGAGAAGTTTGCCAAATGGCTGCTCACCGAGTTCCGCATCGACAATGAGACCGTGATGGTCACGCCGGCCAAGTCCTTCTACCGCACGCCCGGCGTCGGCGCCAACCACGTCCGCATCGCCTACGTGCTCGAAGTACCCAAGCTCCAGCGCGCGATGCAAATCCTCGCCGAAGCCCTCAAAGTCTATCCCGGCCGCACCAACTAAACATAAAAGCGACCTCAGTACACCTTGATGATTTCGTCGAGGGAGGTGGTGTAGAGGGGCGAGCAGTGCTCGCGGCGGATGCCTTCGGCGTAGTGGCCTTTGCGTTGGACGGCAAGACGGAGATCGCCCAGACGGGGGTCGCCGTGGGCGCGGTCCATCAGGGCGGAAAGCACGGCTTCCTTTTCGCGCAGGACGGGATCTCCTTCGTCGAAAAGCACTTGCGAGGCTTCCTCCTGCGGAATGATGTCGTGCACGATGACCCCGGCCTTTTTATAGAGCACATCGGGACGGTAGATGCTTTTCAGGGCCTGCAGGGCGGCGCCGACCACTTCCTGGTTGCTGTTCTCGGCACGGGGCAGGCAAATGGTTGCGGAAGGATAGTATTGCTGCAAGTCTTCGCGAAAACGGTTGGTCCAGATAAAAGTTGTGACTTTACGGGCGGCAGTACCTTCGGAACGAAGTTTGCGGGCACAGGAAGCGGCAAAGTCGGACACACGCTCGCGCAATTCTTCGTAAGTGGAGAGCATCGTGGCGAAACTGCGGGAGGTGCAGATGCTTTTCCGGGCCTCGTGTTCTTCCTCTTCTACCGCGACGCTTCCGTTGAGTTCCATCCAAGTGCAAAGTCCGGGTTTGTGCAATTCTTCTGCAATCCAATCCCGGCTTTTATCGGCGAAGTCCAGGGCCGTCTTGATGCCTTTTGACTGGAGCCTGGGTCCAAGCCGGCGGCCTATGCCCCACACTTCGGTGACCGGTACCATACCGAGGGCTTTGCGGCGTTTCTCCTCCGTCTCCATCAGGCAGACACCCTTATAGCCCTTGTATTTCTTGGCGAAATGGCTGGCCAGTTTGGCCAAAGTCTTGGTGGGGGCAATCCCGATGCTGACGGGGATGCCTACCCACTGGCGGATACGGGCGACCAAGGCGCGGCAGTGGGCTTCCAATTCATCCAAAGGCAGCCCCTCCAGGGTAAAGAAAGCCTCGTCAATGGAATAAATCTCCAGATGGTCGCTTTCTTCAGCCAGGATAGACATCACACGGGCGGATAGGTCTCCGTAGAGCGTATAATTGGAAGAAAACGGGATGAGCAAACCGTTGCGCGTGTACTTATCCAGTTGAAAAAAAGGCGTTCCCATCTTGATGCCCATTGCCTTGGCTTCGTTGCTGCGCGAGACCACGCAGCCATCGTTGTTGCTCAGGACGACGACGGCTTTGCCTTCCAGATCGGGACGGAACGCCCGCTCGCAGGAGACAAAAAAATTGTTACAATCGACCAGGGCGTACATTCTTGACGATATAGGTCACGACACCCCAGGCGCGAAAATCCGAGCCGTCATCGATAGGAATGGGTTTGTACTTGGGATTGGCGGCATACAGCACAGGTCTCCCCTCTTCGAAACGAAGGGTCTTAAGCGCGAACTCCCCGTCCAGGTAGCAGACGACCATATCACCTTCCGAGGGCTGGAGGGAACGGTCGATAACGAGCAAGTCCCCTTCGCTCACCCCCGCATCGCGCATCGAGTCCCCCGCCACCCGGCCGAAGAAAGTGGCCGCGGGATGACGGATGAGTTCCTTGTTCAGGTCGATGGCCTGATCGGAATAGTCCTGCGCGGGAGAAGGGAAGCCGGCGTGGATTCCCTCGGCCAAGACAAGTTCTTGCTTATCCATTGTATGAAAAAAGTACGCGGGCGCCTACCGTACCCAAAGGTCGGCGTAGCAGGGGGCAAAAGGAGAGAGCGGCAGGACGAACTCCGGCATTATGCGGCCGAAGCCCTGGACCTTGAGCGTGCGGTCCGCCTCCTTGATATTGCCGATAAAGATATGGGACACGGCGTTCATCCCCTTGGGGGCATCTTTGAAACGCTGTGCGCGCGAATACCCGTTCTTCAGGCTGCACTCGTGGTAGCCGCTTCGGAAATCCTTGGAGGGCGATTTCCACACGGCCGGAACATAAGAGGCCGCCATCAACTGTTTCGCGGGGAGCATAGACAAGGTGGAAGACAAATCGCCGCACACGATATAGGGAATGTCAAAACCGCGCTTGAGACTGTCGGCCGTCGCAACAATCTGCTTGACCTGATCCACCTTCGCGAAGTTACTTCCCTTCTTGTCCTTATCGAAATGGTTCCACAACTGCGTATTCAGAATCGCCACCATCCGTTTGCTCTTCTTGAAGCGAAGGATGGCCGAAGTCACGGTATTCATACCGGTATTGAACTCGGGCGGCAGCAAGGTCTCCACATCCACACGGACCACATCAAACTTGTCCGCCAGGTAATAAATCGGAGTAAAATTGTGCTGCAGGCTGTCATTGAAAGCCTTCACATAGCCCTGGGCGGTCAGCACCGGCTCCAACAGGGCCTTCATCTTGGGAGAATACTCCTGCAAGGCAATCACATCGGGACGATAGGCCGTCACCACATCGGCATAGCCGTTCGCGCGGAAGGCATTGCGGCAATCCTTGCGGCGCATACGCCACCACTTCGGAATGGTGTCGCCGTCATAACGCCACACATTCTGGGTCAACAAGCGAAGATTGCAACTGTCCGCACGAGGGAAAAGATACTCTCCTTGGATGCTGCCGGAAGGCGAAAAATCGCGTCCCACGCCCGCAGGAGAATCCAGGGCGGCGAGCAACAGGCGGAAACTTTTCTCCAGCGCCCAGGCTCCGCCGCCGCACAGGGCGATATTGCGTCCGTCCGTATGCACGGCATAATCGTACAAGGTGTGCGGGGCGTCATAGAAGCGCTGGGACAAGCCACGGTCCGTCTGTCCCAGCATAATCTCGGGCTGCGAATGGCGCAGGCTGTCCGAAACCACCTCCAACTTCACATCGAACTTTTTCTCGATGACACGTGCAAAATACTCCGCCACCTTCTTTCCGTCCTCCGGCTCGGAAGCCGTCGGGTACATCAGGACAAAATCAGAAAGGGAACGATACAGGAGCGTTTTTCCTTTGGGGGCTGCAAAAGCCGAAAAAGCCATCAGCAACGCCATTCCCACCATAGCGAGCCGCATAAAAAGGAGTCTCTGTTTCATAAAACGCAATGATTTATTTTGGCAAATATACGAGCAAGCCGAGAGAAAAACAAATTTTATTTAAAAATCATTATTGGACAATGCTCTTTGCAAATCTTTCTTTTTCAAAGCCTCGCGCTTGTCGTATTCTTTCTTGCCCCGAGCCAGGGCTATGACCAGCTTGGCGTAGCCGTTTTCCGCTATAAACAAACGCACCGCCACGATGGTAATGCCCTTTTCCTTGACGGCCCGCTGCCATTTTCGGAGTTCCTTGCGGCGCAGCAGCAACTTGCGGTCGCGCTTGGGGTCGTGCCGGCTCCAGGCTCCGGCCCAGTGATAAGCCGCTACATCCATATTTTTGACATAGAGTTCCCCGCCCTGGAAATAGCAGAAAGCATCCATCCCCGCCACACAGGACAATACCCGCCGTGCAGGTCTCCAGAAACTCATAGTCAAAGGAAGCCCGGCGGTTCTTGATCTCCACTGTACTCTTCTTTCTCACTTCTCTTCTACTTCTTTCTTCCGGTCAAAGACGCCGCATAGCGCTGCAACATTTTTTTCTGCAAGACACTCAGCGACAGCGGTTCCAACTCAGCCAGCGCCTTCGTATGGAAATGTTCGATCTCCTTCAAGGCAGCATCGCCCACATTCAATTCCTGATAGATGGACTTGACGGCCGCAATCTTTGCCGCCTTCTCTTCCGAAGTGGCGGCCGGCATCGCCAAAGCGCTTTGCAGGCGCGCTCGTCCCGTTTCGTTCAACCGCGCCATCGCCTCCGTCAGCAGCCAGGTCTTCTTGCCATTGAGGATATCTCCGCCCACAGATTTGCCGAATACGACAGTATCCCCGTAGGTATCCAGCCAGTCATCCGCTATCTGGAAGGCCATTCCCAAATGATAACCGTAGCGGTAAAAAGCCTGCGAATCCGCCTCCGGGACACGGGCCAGCAAGGCGCCCATCCGGGCCGAGCAAGCAATCAACACGGCGGTTTTCAAGCCAATCATCTGGTGGTATTCCTCCATCGAGACGGCATCGCGGCTTTCAAACTCCATATCGTACTGCTGCCCCTCGCACACCTGGGCGGCCGTACGGCTGAAAAGTTCCAAGGCGGCAGGCAGGACATCGGCCGGTACCTGCGCCAGACGACGGTAACTGTCGATGCTCATCACATCTCCCGACAGAATGGCCGTATTGGCATCCCACTTGCGATAGACCGTGGGCTGTCCGCGGCGGATATCCGCCTTGTCCATAATGTCGTCGTGAATCAGCGTGAAGGAGTGAAACACTTCCAGGGCCGCGGCGGCCTGCAGCACGCCGGGCTCAAAACTGTTATGAAACAAGCCATAAACCGTCAGGCATAGACGGGGCCGGATGCGCTTTCCCCCAAGGGCAATCATATAGCGCAAGGGGTCGTACAGCCCGGCAGGCTGCTCCGTAAACTCCATCTCGTCAAAAAGACGCTGCAAAGTCTCTTCTATTTGGCTTTCTTGAATCATATCCGCACATTTTTA
>CADAFY010000111.1 GCA_902787255.1 uncultured Bacteroidia bacterium | reverse complement strand
CTACGAAAACTGGTACAAGTTCCTCTTCTGCCGCAATATCCTCGACTGACCCGTCTCGGATTGGTAAGTAAAATTTGCTTTTCTCTCGGCTAATTAGTAACTTCGCAAGTTTTATAGGAACGAAACAATATGATAGATAAGATGGAAGAGATGAATGCGACCGGAGCGGAGTCCGGAAGAAAGTTGAATTTCTTGGAGGAGATTATTGAGAATGATCTGGCCGAGGGGAAATTCCCTGACGGTATCCTGACGCGTTTCCCGCCGGAACCCAACGGGTATCTGCATCTGGGACACGCCAAGAGTTTGTGCATCAATTTCGGGCTGGCGCAGAAATATGGGGGCAAGACCAACCTGCGCTATGACGATACCAATCCCACCAAGGAAGATACTGAATATGTGGACGCCATCAAGGATGACATCCGCTGGCTGGGCTTTGAATGGGAGAAGGAGTGCTATGCCTCCGACTATTTCGACCAACTCTACGAGTGGGCCGAACAGATGATTCAAAGAGGGCTAGCCTATGTGGACGACCAGACCGTGGAGGAGATGCGTCTCAACCGCGGTACCATCGACGCTCCGGGCAAAGACAGTCCTTACCGCAATCGCAGCGTGGAAGAGAACCTGCGCCTGTTCCGGGAAATGAAGGCCGGCAAGTATGCGGACGGGGAGAAGGTGCTGCGGGCCAAAATCGATATGGCGCATCCCAATATGATCGCACATCACCACCGTACCGGCGACAAATGGTGCATCTATCCGATGTACGACTACACCCACGGTCAGTGCGACTCCATCGAGCATATCACGCATTCCATCTGCACCCTCGAGTTTGACGTGCACCGCCCGCTCTACGACTGGTTTATCGAGACCTTGGGCATCTATCCCTCGCATCAGTACGAATTTGCCCGCCTGAACCTGACCTACACGCTGATGAGCAAGCGCAAATTGCTCGAACTCGTGCAGAAAGGCTATGTGAGCGGCTGGGATGACCCCCGTATGCCTACTTTGTGCGGGGTGCGCCGCCGCGGCTACACCGCCCGCGCTCTCAAGAACTTCTGCGACGAAATCGGCGTGAGCAAGCGTGACCAATTGATGGAAATCGCCCGTTTGGAAAATTGCGTGCGGGCCGACCTCAATGAGCGCGCCCGCCGTTATATGGTGGTGGGCGAAGGGGCCGTCAAGGTGGTGCTGACCAACTGGGAGCCCGGCAAGGTGGAGTGGTTCAATGCGCCGCTCAATCCCGCCGAGCCCGAGGGACCGTCCCGCAAGATTCCGTTCACCGGTACGCTCTATATTGACAAAGATGACTTTATGGAAGTGCCGGTCCCCAAATACAATCGGCTCAAACCCGAAGGGGAGGTCCGCCTGAAATATACCTATATCATCAAGTGTGAAGAGGTGGTCAAGGATGCGGACGGAAACATTCTCGAACTTCGCTGTACCTACGACCCGACCTCCAAACCGGGAGCCGGGGAGTGGCGCAAGGTCAAGGGCACCATCCACTGGGTGAGCGCCGAGTACGGCAAGCCCGTGGAACTGCGTCTGTACGACACCCTCTTTACCGAGGCAGATATGTCCGCCATTCCCGAGGACAAGGATTACAAAGATTTCCTCAATCCGCAAAGTCTGGTGGTCACCCAAGGTCTGGCGGAGCCGGCTCTGCTGGAAGACGACGGCGCGTTGGCCGTCCAGTTCGAACGGGTGGGCTATTTTATCAAAGATGCAGATAGTACGCCGGAGAAACCCGTTTTCAACAAAACGGTTGCGCTGAAGGACTCGTTTAAATTTTGACCCCGGAAAATCATTCATCGATGAGTACCCAAGAGAAGAAACCGATGTCCATCCGGACGAAACTGTGGCTCTCGCTGATGGCGATTGCAGCCGTCCTTTTCGTGTCCGGAACGGTCAGTATCATTGAATTCGGCCGCTTGAGCGATTATGTGAGCCAAAGCCTTATGGAGGATTTGGAGGGGATGAAAGCGGCAGAGAGACTGGGCAACATCTGTCGCGGTTATAATTACAACATCCTTTCGGAAGTCGGTTCGGCGGACTCTCGCGTGGAGGTTTATTTCGACCAGAAGGCCGCTCTGGAAAAGTGCGATTCCGCTGCGCAGGTGTTGTCGGTCCGGGGAAAGGGGGCCGCTGCGGATTCCATCCAGGTGCGTTTTGCCGATTATGCGGAGGTTTCCCAGCAGTTGGACAGCGTCATCGTGTCGAATTTTGCGGATGCAAGGGCCTGGTATTTCGATACCTTGCAGCCCGTTTATGCCAAACTGATATACGCGATTGAGATGTACAGGATACAGGTTAACGACCATATGATGGTATCAGCCGACGAATTCCAGCAAGGTTTCTATCGCGCCATCATTCCGGGCGTTGTGATTACGGGGGTAGGATTGATTCTGATTTTCTTGTTGCTTTTCTATATGCTGGTCTACTATGTCCGTCCTTTGCGGATGATGTTGGGACAGCTGGAAGGATTCAACCGGGAGGGGCTCAAGAAATATCACGTGGATTTTGACGGGGAGGATGAATTGTCCGAACTCAATGACAATATCCGGGACCTGGCCGATGAAAATCTGCAACTGAAGCGTCGTCTGCGGATGATTGACAACGAAGATAAATGAATGTAAAGGCCATATCGCTCAATGTGGGCAAGGCGCTGCTGGTCAGTTCCTTGTTTATGTTGCTGTCGGTAGGTGTATCCTTGCTGAATGGCAGGGATTCGGCTTTTGCTCCTTTGTTGCTGAGTTTCATCGTAACCTTCGTGCTGGGTGTGTTCCCGCTGATTTTCGTGCGCAATTCACCGGCGTTGTCCATGCATGAGGGCTTGGTGACCATCGTCATTTCCTGGCTTTTGTCCTTTGTGATGGGAATGCTGCCTTACATCTTGTGGGGCGGTCCGTTTTCCATCATCAACGCCTTGTTTGAGAGTGTGTCGGGTTATACGACGACAGGGGCGACGATTTTGACTGACATCGAGGCCTTGCCGCACAGCCTGCTTTTCTGGCGTAGTTCCACCCAGTATATCGGCGGCTTGGGTGTGGTGGTTTTCTTGCTGTATATCCTTCCTGACAATAGCCCCTTGCGCCTGAAATTGACCAACCTGGAGATGTCGTCCATTACCCGGGAGGGTTATCAGTACCGTTCATCGCAGGCCATCCGGGTGATTATCCGGGTGTATATCGCTTTGCTGGTGTTGACCTTCGGCTCGCTGGTACTGGCCGGTATGCCCGTCTTCGATGCCATCAACCACGCGCTGACCATCTCGGCTACGGGCGGTTTCAGCATTAAGAATGCTTCCATCGGCTTCTATGACAGCAATGTGATCAATATCATCGTGATGTTTTTCACCATTGTCTCTTCCATTCATTTCGGCCTGATTTATATGGCCGTTGCGATGCAGACCCTCAAGCCACTCCGGACGCCGGTCGTCCGTTATTTTCTCTCGGTGATTGTCGTCGCTTCCATCGTGACTTGTCTGACTTTGATTTTGAGCGGCACCTATGACAATTGGGGGAAGGCGGCGATGGACGCTTCTTTTGCAGTCGTGAATTATATCACAACGGCCGGTTTTGCCAATGCCGACAATGCCGGCTGGCCGTTATTGGCCTCGGTGATGCTGATGTTCTGTGCCTTCCAATGCGGATGTTCGGGGTCGACGACGGGCGGTCTGAAGGCGGACCGTATGTTGCTTTCCTTCCGTGTCATCGTCCGTCAGATTCGGCACAACGCCAATCCGTCCGAGGTGCATCGGATCACCGTCGGAGGACGTCCGGTCAAGGATGAAGTGGCCATTGGGGCCGTCACTTATCTGGCGCTGTATTGCTTGATTGTGATGCTGTCCACCCTTTTGTTGCTGAGTCTGGGCGTGAACGGTCAGACTGCGTTTTCCGGTACGGTTGCCTCCGTCGGTAATGTGGGACCGGCGCTGGGGGATATCGGTATGGCCGGCAATTATGCCCATCTGGCACCTTGGGTCAAATTCATTTTCTCGGTGGATATGCTGCTCGGTCGTGTGGAAATCTATCCGGTCCTGGTCGTCATTTTCCTTCTTTTCAAACGGGGACGCTGATGACGGCAAGGGAAGATTACTATTACCGACATTTTCTGCAACACCTCGGATTCCAGCCTACTTCCTGTCAGGATGCGCTGTTCCGGCAGGTGGCTTCTTTTATTACGGCCGATGATGACTTGATGCTGGTAAACGGGTATGCGGGAACCGGCAAGACCAGCGCGTTTGCGGCCATTATCGCCGCGATGAAGGAAGCGGGAGTACATTGTTCGCTGATGGCACCGACGGGACGCGCGGCGAAGGTCTTGTCTTTGTTTGCCCATACGCCCGCCTCGACCATTCATAAGAAAATCTATCGGCAGAGTACGGTTTCCGACAAGGGCTGGGGCAAGTTTACCCTCAATCCCAACAAGGATAAAGATACGCTCTACATTGTGGATGAGGCATCGCTGATCGGTATAGACGATGCTTCCACCCGTCAGACTTTGTTCGGAACGGGGGATTTGCTGGCGGACCTGCTGAGTTATGTGCGTTCGGGTAGGGATTGCAAGTTGATTCTAATCGGGGATGCCGCCCAGTTGCCGCCGGTGGGGCTGGATCGTTCTCCTTCGCTGTCTCCGGAGGTGATGACGATGATGGGGGCGACGGCTTTTTCTACCTTGTCTTCGGTCGTCCGGCAGCAGCAGGATTCCGGGATTTTGCACAACGCTACGCTGGTGAGGCAATGTATCACGGAAGAGAATCCTGCTATGCGCGTCCGGCTGGAGTTGGAGGGTTATCCGGATATCGAGCGGATTGGCGGGGGAGAGTTGATAGACAGCCTGACGGAGGCGTATTCTCGTTATGGGGAAGACGAGACTATCATTCTGTGCCGTTCCAACAAGCGGGCGAACCGCTACAATGCCGGGGTGCGGGCAATGGTACAGTTCAAGGAGGAGCGTCTGCTTCGGGGCGACCGCCTGATGATAGTCAAGAACAATTACAAATACGCTTCCGGTTTGGAGGCTTCGGACTATATAGCCAACGGGGATATGGCGAAGTTGCTGTCTATCGGCCGTTTTGAGGAGCGCTATGGCTTGCATTTCGCGACAGCGCGTCTCTCGTTGCCCGATTATGACGATGCAGAAATCCGGGCCAAGGTGATTCTCGACACCTTGGAGTCGGAGCAAGCCAGCTTGAGTTCCGTGATGCAGGAGCAACTCTTTCAAGGGGTGTATGCGGATTATGCACAGGTCTATACGACCAAGCGGAAAATCTATGAGTGCGTGAAGGAGGATGATTATTTCAACGCCCTCCAACTCAAATACGCCTACGCCATCACCACGCACAAGTCCCAGGGCGGCCAGTGGTCTTGCGTCTTCATCGACAATCCTTTCTGGCAGGAGGAACAGACCCTCGACGACCTCAAATGGCTCTACACCGCCCTCACCCGAGCCACCCAAAAAATCTACCTCGTCAACTTCAAGGATACGATGTTCGTGTAAGCGGATGGCAGAGAAAGAGGAGACGGGTGGAGTGACCTTGCACGTCTTCGCAGGCAAGGGCGAAGAGGTG
>CADAFY010000110.1 GCA_902787255.1 uncultured Bacteroidia bacterium | reverse complement strand
TCGGGTGAACCTTGTCGTAGGTGGAGGCGGTCCGGTCCGCGAACACCACCTCGGCATAAGGCAGGTCGTAGTGATTGCACACATCGCGGATGACCTGCGCGTACGCGGTCTTCGAACTGTCCATAACATTATCACCGATGATACACGCGATTTTCGCGGAAGGATATTTCGCTTGGATCAGGCGAATCAGTTTGTCATACGCCTGCGCGAACTGGTATGTGTCCAGCGCATCCGTCGCCAAGTCGAAATCCAGGCTCCCGACCGGCAGGGAATAACTCCACGCGTCGTTGGTTCCGCCGTTGATGAGGATGATGTCCGGATGGCCGAGGTCGACATAGCGCTGCAAGAAACCGTAACCAGGATGCCCTTTGGCCGCATTGTCTTGCACGCAAGTGCCTGTAAACGCCGAATTGACTTCCAGCACGGCATTCATTTTCTGATAAATCAACTGGTACCAATAGGTCATCGTCACGCTGGTAAAGTCGCTGTAGTTACTGTTAGGGTATTGTCCGTTGCCGGGATAGAGGGTGTATCCCTTGTAGGTCGTAACGAGGGCCGTGCCATAGGGAACAGGGTAGTTGTTGGAGCCCATTACCCATTCTTCCGCCCGGATGTCATAGGTGGGGGAGGCATTGTAACTGTCAGCAGCCGCATTAAGGGCAGAAATGAAATCCGGATAGGCCGTGCCCGTAGAAGGGCGGGAGACGGCGCCATTGTTTTGCATCTGCGCATCCGTCAGCGCCTGCTCGCTCTTGATATAGGTGTAATTACCGCTGTAATTGCCCGCTTTGAACCCGCTCAACCAATAGACATTTTCCAATATGCCGCTGCAGGCATCCGTGGTATTCTGGCCGCGCAGCCAGCCATAAATGGAACCGCGCGAACTCCCCGAGGCGGCGCCGTTGAAAAACATGACCGACGCCGGGGTGGGAGAGTAACTGTTGCGGATGGTCGTTGTGTTGACCAGGCCGGCAATGCCGGCGATGTTGGCGTTGCTCGTTCCTCCGGTGCTGAGGCGGGTGGCGAAAGAGCAGCAGTTGACAATGGCCGTATTGCCCAAGGTCGAGGCTGTGAAACTGCCGCAAATGCCCCCGACGCCACCGGATGTGCCGCTGTCGTTGTGCAATTCTTCTCCATAATAGACGCAGTTGGCAATCAGGGTATTGGCGCTGCTGATCCATCCCGCGATGCCGCCGATGCTGCCGTAGGAGCCGGATCCTGTGTTGTTGACCCGGCAGGAAGCGGTGCAGAGGTTGATGATGCCATAGGTGTTGCAACCGCCCAAAATGCCGCCGATCAATCCGGTCGTCCCTTGGACGCTGCCGCCTTCTACGACGCATTTTTCAATCCGGCTTTGGCGTGCGTCCGTACTGGAGTCGATATTGCCGACGATACCGCCGGCCAGTTTGGTGGCGGCGATGACCTGGCAGCTGGAAGTCTGGCATTGAGAGACAAGTCCGCCCGCGTTGAAGAAACCGCACATCCCGCCGACGGCCATGTTGCCCGTGACAGAAGATTGGGTCATCGTGCAAACGCTGAGCGAGGCACCGGGAACCATCGAACCGACGGCTCCGCCGGTAAAGTTGCCCGTTGCCGTCAGCGTGAGACCGGTCAGGGTGCAAGACTTGACAATGCCGCTCTTGAAACGGCCGACAATGCCGCCGATATGGCTCGCACCCCGCAGGGTCAGGTTGCTGACGCTGCAGCCGGAGATGCTGCCGAGTTCCAGCCAGCCGCAGACACCGCCCGAGTAGCAGGTGGCCGCACCCACATTGCCGCTGACCTGGCAGCCTTCGATGACGCCGGTTCCGTGGATATGCCCGCAGATGCCGCCCAGGCGACCATATTTTTCATCGCTGGCACTACCGTCGCTGTAGTCGCTGCTCACGGTTCCGGTGAAGGCGCAATTCTTGATGAGCAGGCCCTGGTTGCGTCCGACGATGCCGCCAGTGTCATAATAGTGGGCCTTGACGGTCGCCGCGCAGGAGCAGTTTTCCACGCGCCCGCCGGTCGCACTGTTGATATATCCGACGATGCCGCCGATGTTGATGCCGTTGTCAGCGATGCTTCCCCCTTCGATGAGGGAAGCGGTCTCTACCTGGCAGCCGCGCACGAACGCGGAACCGACCGACGAGCCGGCGATGCCTCCCACATTGCCGCAGGCACCTTTGACGGTCCCGGAGAAGCGGCAGTTTTCAACGATGTTGCCCGCCGCCGTCACTTCGCCGACGATGCCGCCGCATTGGTGCTTGGCGCTGCCCGTTCCCGTCACCGTGCCACTGAAAGAACAGTTGCGGATAGTTCCGGACATCATTTTCCCGACGATGCCGCCGTTATCGCTGTTGTTGCTTTGTACGGAGGAATTGGTCACGATGCAGTCTTCAACGACGGGGCTTCCGCCGGGCTGCATGCAACCGACGATGACACCGTTGTTCCACGTCGCAGACTGGACGCCGGCCCTGTCAATACGCATTCCTTTTACTTTCGCTGTCCCGTTGAGATAGCCGAAAAATCCAACCGCCTTGTCGGTGTTGGGATTGGTGATGTTGAGGTTGCTGATGGTGAAACCGTTTCCGTCGTAGGTTCCTTCAAAATAACAGCCGCCGTCGGCGTTGGAGTTGCCGATGCTGTTGAGGGTGCCGCCCGCGAAATCAATATCGGCCATCTGGCGGTAGTGGGCCGTGCGAAACGCGAGGTCTGCTTCATCGGTGCCGGAGACGCGCGTGGAAAGGTCCAGCAGGTCTTACGCGCGTGGAAAGGTCCAGCAGGTCTTGCCTGGAGGCGATGAGGTAAGGGTTGACCGCCGTTCCTTTGCCCCCGCTGAAATAGCCCAGTTCAAAGAGGGACTCGACATAAATCGTGCTGGCGGCAATCACCTGGGTGCGGGCGCTGGTCTGATACCATACGCGGCCCGAGGAAAATTCGTTTTTCAAGCAGAATCCGTCGGTGTAAGTCCCGGCGGGGATGACCAGGCAGAAGGGCTTGTCTTCGTCGGGTCGGAAGGAGGTAGGAAGCGTAATGGAGATTTCTTTCCCGCCGTTTTCATCCATCGTCAGCAGGCCGTTTTTGAAGGTGGCGGCGCCGCATAGCGGGACATTCGCGAGGAAAGTAGCGCGGGTGAGCATCTCGTTCGTGCTGAGCGAAAATTTGATGATGGCGCAGAGATTCTTGAAGGCGAAGGTACTGCCATCCGAAACGGCTCCCATCGGGGCTTCGCTCACAAAAGCGGCGTTGTATTCTTTTTGGGCGGGAATGTCGACCAGCAAGGAACCGTCGGCTCCGATGCCCTGAAAGGCGGATGCCGGGTAGAACGCCGTGTAGGAGGAAGCGGATGACAAAGGCTCGTCGCTGTAGAATTTTTCATCCTGACTATTGTAGGTGTAGGTGGCACTTTGGCTGCCGTTGCTGACCGTGATTTCGTCTCCGTTTTCGAACGACACCTTCCGGGTGGCCAGGTCCACCAGCGCCTTGCTCTCTCCGTATTCTTCTTTGATGCTGGCGGCAAAGCCGTTCAGTACGCCCGAGGGGGCTATGCTTTCGTCCCCGTTCCATTCTTTCTTGGCGCAGGAAACAAGAAGTAGGGTGAGCAGCAGTGTCAGGGGAAAAATTCGTTTCATACAAAAATAATTTAAACAAGAATCGCCTTAAATCGCTTGATTGTAAGGATTTAAGGCGGTTGAGCGGAAAACGGGGTTCGAACCCGCGACCTCTAGCTTGGGAAGCTGGCGCTCTACCAACTGAGCTATTTCCGCGAAAGGGTAAGCTATTTGCATCGCACCGCTACAACCATCTACCCTTGCTGCCTTCCGACCCTGGGGGAATTCGAAGGGAGCTGGTCGTGCAAGACTTACCCGACGACAAAGGTAGTGAATTTTTGCGAATTTGCAATCTTTTTTCACGCGCGCCTGCGGATTTCCTATTTTCCGAAACCGAAGGGGAGAAGGGAAGCGGCGCCTGTCAGTTTCAGCACGCGCCTAGAACCGGCGCAAAGGATGTTGACCGGGTGTTCGGGCGACTCGAATTCAAGCAGCACTTGTGCGCAGGCCCCGCAGGGAAAGACGGGTTCCTCATCAATCTCCGCACCGGCACCTCCGACCAGAGCAATATCCGTTATCCAAGCACCGCGCAGGTCATTGTGGGCGGCAAAGAGCGCGACCCGTTCCGCACAAAGACCGGAAGGATAAGCGCTGTTTTCCTGGTTGGAACCGCAAAAAATCCTTCCGTCGCTCAAGCGGACCGCGCTGCCCACGCGGAAATGGGAATAGGGCGCATAGGCGTTCGTGCGGGCTTCCAACGCCCAGGCTATCAGTTCGCTGTCCGGACGGGACAGGGCTTCGGGTGCAAGAGAGTCGTAGGATATGCTGATAGTTGCCATAAATTATGTATCTTTGCGCCGGCAAATGTAAGCATTTTGCAGGAAATATGAAAGTTTGTATCGGATTGTCGGGGGGCGTGGACTCCAGCGTAGCGGCCTTGTTGCTCAAGCAGGCGGGCTATGATGTGTTCGCGCTTTTTATGCAGAACTGGCACGATACGGCCGGTACCCTGCACGGTGACTGCGAGTGGGAAGAAGACCGCTTCGTGGCGGAGATGGTCGCTCGCAAAATAGGTATTCCTTTTTATTTCGTGGATCTGAGCAAGCCTTATCGCGCGCGCGTTGTAGATTATATGTTCGCGGAGTATGCCAAGGGCCGCACGCCCAATCCCGATGTCCTTTGCAACCGCGAGATTAAGTTCGATGCTTTTTGGGAATGTGCCCGTAATCTCGGTGCGGAAATGGTGGCCACCGGTCATTACTGCCGCAAGGAACCTGTGCTGGACGCTTCCGGAAATCCTGTCAAGGGCGCCGATGGCAAGCCCTTGTATCGCTTGCTGGCGGGTACCGACGGCAACAAAGACCAGAGTTATTTTCTCTGCCAACTTTCACAGGAACAGTTGGCCTCGGCCCTTTTCCCCATTGGAGACCTGGAGAAACCGGAAGTGCGGCGCATCGCTCACGAGGCGGACCTGCCCTCGGCGGACAAAAAAGACTCCCAGGGAATCTGTTTCGTCGGAAAGGTGGATTTGCCCACTTTCCTGCAGCAACAACTCAAAAGCGTGAAGGGGAATATCGTCGAGGTGTATGATGCATATTATGCTCAAAATGCCCGCTATCTGCGTTATCAGGAACTGGATGGCAAAGTCCCGGAGCAACTGACGGATGAGGAACTGGCGGACCTGTCTACGCCCATCGACTACGGCGACATCCGTTTCGAGACGGAAACCTACCGCAGCGGCAAAAAGCATATCAAAAAGACGCGCTATAAAGAAAATCCCTTCGGGAAAATCGTCGGCGAGCACGACGGGGCGCAGTTCTACACCATCGGCCAGCGCAAAGGCCTGGGGGTCGGCGGACACAAGGACTCGCTTTTCATCCTGGCGACAGACATACCTTCTAATATAATATATGTGGGAGAAGGGCAGGAGCACAAGGGGCTGTCCCGTCGCTGTCTGCGCATCGCCCCCGATGAAATTCATTGGGTAAGACCCGACCTCGAACTTCAAGTCGGACAGACCCGTCGCGTCCGCGCCCGTATCCGCTATCGCCAGCCGCTGCAGGACGCCACGCTCATGCGTCGCGCCAATGGCCTTTTCATCCTTTTTGACGTGCCCCAGCGCGGCATCACCCCCGGCCAGTTCGCCGTCTGGTACGAACCTGCCGCTCCCGGCGCTCCGCTTGCTGCTGCAGACGAACTTACCGGCTCCGGCGTTATCGCGTAAGGTGCTGAGTTCGTTCGCAAGCCTAAAAATTCTCAAATTCACAAATAAGTCATAAAAAAGAAAAACTTTTATGCATTTTTCTTGACTTTCGGGCTTTTGTCAAAAATGTGCTCTACCTTTCCGGCGTTGAAATTATGTTTAACGCTTAAAAGTTATTTGTATGAGCACAATGAGTCCTCTCCCTCTTGTGGTGCCAAAGGAGGCACTGCTCTGCAAAATTACGATATATTTGGCAATAAATTTAAATTCTGCCAAAACTATTGTATCTTTGGCCCGTATGACAAATGTTGAAATTATATTAGATTATGCGACTGCTCACGGTAGAACCATCGCGAGGAAGGAATTCGTACCCTGGTATGAGTCTGCCTATCCGAACGGATCGGTTCGGAGTATGGACACCGTACTGCGTCAGATGGTTGCTTCCGGGCTATTGGAGCGGATTGGATATGGACAGTTCCGAATGAATCCGGATACCAAGCCGTTGTATGCCCCGTCTATCAACACGGAAATGAAAGGCTTGTTTCGGGGAATCAAAGAGAGGTATCCCTACGCTAAGTTTTGTGTTTGGCAAGCCCGGACATTATCTTCATTTATGCAGCATATTCCCAGCATCGATATGCTGATTTTGGAAACAGACCGCATAGCTGCTGAGGCTGTCTATGAAGATGTGAGGAATTTGGCAAAAGACAGGATGGTTCTTCTTCGACCTACTGCCCAAGAAATTCGCCTTTATGCCTCCGGAACACCTTCCGTTTTGGTTAAGAACTATATCTCCGAATCTCCTGTTATAAGCGTTGACGGTGTGACTTCCGCTTCGTTGGAGAAGATACTCGTAGATATTACTATTGCTCCGGAATTTGAATTCGCCCGGGGGGCGGAACTTTATACCATCTTTGAAAACGCTGACCAGATGTACCGAATAGGGGAAAAGACGATGCTTCGTTACGCCGCGCGCAGAGGCAAGAAAGAAGAGATGGAGCAACTGATAAAATCAACGATGCTATGATAGATCCGAAAAGTAGAAGTCGGGAATGGATATTATATTTTGGTCAAGTGTAATCGCAGAAAGGGAAGTTATCTCCTGTCCGGGCTGTGCCGGGCAACAACCCTTGCGGGCCCGTACTCGCCCGGCCAAGGATAACTTCCATCCTGGGTGTCCAGGCCAACCATCGTTCTAGGGGTCTGTAAGCCACATTGCCCTGGATAGGGGTGGGTTTAATGGGTAGGGGTATCCAGGGTAACCAGCCTTCTACGGGCCTACAGGGCATAGTGGTCTGGATGAGGGTGTTACAGCGTTCGTGCGCGTGGCGTCGAGGCAGCTCGGGATGGCGTGATGCGGGTGAAGAAGGCGTGTCGCCCGCGACATCGTGAGCGGGTATTCTAAGACATTTCCAAATTTTTTTACATTTTTTTCAAAAGCACCGCCGCCGCAGTGTACGATTTGCGGCGGCTACAGTACGGGCGCTGCGGGGAGCTCCGTGATGGCTCTCCTCGCGCCCGACCGTTGCTTGTCATGTCAATGTATGTTGTCTATGTCTTAGAAGGGCAGTTCGTCACTTAAGTACGCTTCTATATCCAGTAGTATTTGTCTTCTGACCTTTTCTTCAATAGCCCTTTCTAGGTCACTTATAATCATAGCTTCCCACATATCGTAGTCCTCGTCATCAGGATGAGCCATTTGGCCTAAGATAATGTCTTTATATGCGCTGAAGCATTGGTCTATTCGTTTCTGATATTCCTCTTTCATTTTTTGTTATCACCTATTGCTTTTACCAGAACTGTAGGCTTGGAGCGATACTATTACTTTGATTAGACCCGTGTCTATTACTCTAACTTGTTGCATCTCCTGCAATCT
>CADAFY010000109.1 GCA_902787255.1 uncultured Bacteroidia bacterium | reverse complement strand
GAAGAAGGCGCTCTGGAGGATGGTGTTGGTCCTTCCGCCCAGACCGATTTCAGCCGCAATCTTGGTCGCATTAATAATATAAAGAGTGATATTCTTCTTGCCGATGACAGCCTTCACCGGGTCGGGAATGCGCGCAAGCGTCTCTTTTTCATCCCACAGGCTGTTGAGCAGGAGCGTGCCGCCCTCCTTGATACCCTCGAGGACATTGTATTTCGTGAGGTAGGAAGGAACGTGGCAGGCCACGAAATCGGGCGTGCTGACCAGGTAAGGAGCCTTGATGGGGCTGTCGCCGAAACGAAGGTGGGAGCAGGTGTAACCGCCGGACTTCTTGGAATCATAGTCGAAATAGCCCTGGGCATATTTGCTCGTATGGTCACCAATAATCTTGATGGTGTTCTTGTTGGCGCCCACCGTACCGTCGGAACCCAGACCGAAGAACTTGCACTCGGTGGTGCCGGGCTTCACGATGGAGATTTCCTCTTTCAAAGGAAGGCTCTTGAAGGTCACGTCGTCCACGATGCCGATGGTGAAATCATCCTTCGGCTCGTTCATATCCAAATTTTCGAACACCGACACAATCTGTGCGGGAGAGGTATCCTTGGAAGAAAGACCGTAGCGGCCGCCGATGACAAGGGGTGCGTTCTTGCGTCCCTGGAACACGGCTTTCACGTCCACGAACAAAGGTTCACCCACGCTGCCCGGCTCTTTCGTACGGTCGAGTACCGCAATGCGCTTGACGCTCTCGGGAAGGGCTTTGAGGAAGTATTTCGTGGAGAAAGGACGATACAGACGGACCACCATCAGACCGACTTTCTTGCCCTTGGCGGCGAGGTAGTCGATAGTCTCCTTGATGGTCTCGGTCACGGAACCCATCGCAATGATGATGTTCTCGGCCTTGGGGTCGCCATAGTAATCGAACGGACGGTATTCACGGCCGGTCAGTTCGCTGATTTCACCCATATAACGGGCCACGATGTCGGGAACCTCCGCATAGTAGCGGTTGGCTGCTTCACGGGCCTGGAAATACACGTCGCCGTTCTGCGCGGTACCGCGGGTGACGGGAGCATCGGGGGTCAGGGCTTTAGCGCGGAACGCGGCAAGGGCCTTCTCGCTGATCATCGCCTTGAGGGCATCCTCGTCGAGCAATTCAAGCTTCTGAATCTCGTGGGAGGTACGGAAACCGTCGAAGAAATGCAGGAAAGGCACGCTGGCCTTGATGGCGGAAAGATGCGCGACGGCCGCCATATCTTCGGCTTCCTGCACGGAAGCGGAAGCGAGCATCGCAAAACCGGTCTGACGGCAGGCCATCACATCCTGGTGGTCGCCGAAAATGGAAAGCGCTTCGGCGGCAAGGGCGCGCGCAGAAACGTGGAAGACAGCGGGAAGGAGTTCGCCGGCAATCTTGTACATATTGGGAATCATCAACAAGAGTCCCTGCGAGGCCGTGAAGGTGGTGGTCAACGCACCTGCTTGCAAAGAACCGTGAACAGCGCCGCTCGCGCCTCCCTCACTCTGCATCTCGGTGACTTTCACAACCTCTCCGAAGAGGTTTTTCTTTCCCTGCGAAGCCCATTCATCGACATACTCCGCCATCGTAGAAGACGGGGTGATCGGGTAGATGGCGGCGTGCTCGCTGAAAAGATAAGCGATGTGGGCGGCTGCCCAGTTACCATCACAAGTGGTAAATCTTTTTTCTTTAGCCATATTTTTAGTTGTTATTGAGTATTTACAAATCCTGTCGGAAATGCCGCAGGAATTCCTTTTGGCAAAAACCTTACAAATTTAATCATTCGCGTAGAGAAAAACAAATAATTTTCACTTTTCGCCGTTCGCACGGACTAGCCCGATTTCAGAAGCGAATATATTTGCTTTTCTCTCGGCATAATCGTATCTTTGCAAGTTAATATTAGAGAAAATCATGTCCCTGTTCAAAGGAAAAACACTATTGATTACGGGCGGAACGGGCAGTTTCGGAAACGCCGTCCTCAATCGTTTTCTCTCCACGGATATCGGAGAGATTCGCATCTTCTCACGCGATGAGAAGAAACAAGATGATATGCGTCACCTCTATCAGGCCGCGATGCCTGACCTGGCCGGAAAGATCAAGTTCTACATCGGCGATGTCCGCTCCCTCGACAGCGTAAGGGGCGTAATGAACGGGGTTGACCTGATTTTCCACGCCGCCGCCCTCAAGCAGGTGCCCAGTTGTGAATTTTTCCCGATGGAGGCGGTCCGGACCAATGTCATCGGGACGGACAATGTGCTGACGGCGGCCATCGAAGCCGGCGTAGAAGCGGTCATCTGCCTGTCCACCGACAAAGCCGCCTACCCCATCAACGCGATGGGCATTTCCAAGGCGATGGAAGAAAAAGTGGCGGTGGCCAAGTCGCGGCAGAGTGGCAAGACGCGCATCTGCTGCACCCGTTACGGCAATGTGATGTGCTCCCGCGGCTCGGTCATTCCCTTGTGGATAGACCAGATTCGCAGCGGCGCCCCCGTCACCATCACCGAGCCCACGATGACGCGTTTCATTATGAGTCTGGAGGAGGCCATCGACCTCGTGCTCTTTGCATTCGAGAACGGAAATAACGGCGACATCTTTGTCCAAAAAGCCCCCGCCTGCACCATTCAGACCCAGGCAGAGGCCGTCTGCCAACTTTTCGGGGCCGACAAATCCCGCATCAAGGTCATCGGCATCCGCCACGGGGAAAAGACCTACGAGACCCTGCTGACCAACGAAGAATGCGCCCGGGCGGAAGATATGGGCAACTTCTACCGGGTCCCGTCCGACAACCGCAGCCTCAACTACGACAAATTCTTCTCCCAGGGTGACAAGCAGCGCAACACGCTGAGCGAGTTCAACTCCAGCAACACCCGTCAACTCACCCTCGAAGAGACCGTCGCGACCATAGCCGCCCTCCCCTACATCCAAGAAGAGTTAGCGAAATAATGAATATTCTCGTCACCGGTGCCGCCGGTTTCGTCGGCAAAAATCTCTGCGCCGCCCTCCGCAATGTTCGGGACGGCAAAGACCGCACGCGCAAGGTGGCTGTCGGGGAGATTTTCGAATATGATTTAGGCTCCACGCCCGAAGAACTGGAACGCTACTGCCGGGAAGCGGATTTCGTCTTCAACCTGGCCGGCGTCAACCGTCCGACCAACCCGGAAGACTTTATGAAGGGCAACTTCGGCTTCGCTTCCACCCTGCTGGAAACATTGGAAAAATGCGGCAACCGCGCCCCCGTGATGCTGTCGAGTTCGCAGCAGGCATCGCTCTGCGGCCGCTTCGGTGATTCGGAGTACGGACGCAGCAAGAAAGCCGGGGAAGAACTTTTCTTCGACTATGCCGCCCGCACGGGCGCCCGGATGTATGTCTATCGTTTTCCCAACCTATTCGGAAAATGGGGCCGCCCCAACTACAACAGCGCCGTAGCCACCTTCTGCCACAACCTCGCCCACGACCTGCCCATTCAGGTCAACGACCCGTCCGTCGAGATGGAACTGCTCTATATCGACGACCTGATCGACGAGATGTTCCGGGCCCTCGAAGGGACGCCGCACCGCTGCGAGTTCGACGGGCTGGAGGTACTCCCCTCTCCGGACGGACGCTATTGCTACTGCCCCGTCACCCACAAGGCTACCCTCGGAGAGATTGTCTCGATGATTGAAGCCTGCCGGGACTTTTCCTCCACCCACACCCTGCCCGCCCTGCCGGAAGGCTCGTTGCAAAAGAAACTTTTTTCCACCTATCTGAGTTTCCTGCCCCCGGAAAAAGCCGCCATTTCCTTGAAAATGAACCGGGACGACCGGGGCTCTTTCACTGAATTGATGCACCTGCCCGACGCCGGCCAGATCAGCGTCAATATTTCCAAACCCGGCATCACCAAGGGACAGCATTGGCACCACAGCAAGTGGGAACTTTTCATCGTCGTCAAGGGACACGGACTCATTCAAATGCGCGATGAGAGCCGTTCCGACGCCCCCGTAGTGGAATATGAGGTATCCGGAGAAGACATCCGGGCCGTCTATATGCTTCCGGGCTATACGCACAACATTATCAACCTGTCCGACAGCGAAGAACTCGTGACCGTGATGTGGGCCAACGAGCATTTCGACCCTGCGCGGCCGGACACCTATTTCGATCCCGTATAATGGTTTCCTTCAAAAACAACGGCCGGCTCAAACTGTTGATTATCGTCGGCACCCGTCCTGAAATCATCCGTCTTTCTGCCGTCATCAAACGCTGCCGCAAGACCTTCGACACCCTGCTGGCCCACACCGGCCAGAATTATGACTACGAACTCAACGGCATCTTTTTCAAAGATTTGGGCCTGGACGACCCCGATGTCTATATGGACGCCGTAGGAGATGACTTGGGCGCAACGATGGGCAATATCATCGACCGCAGTTACAAACTGATGGTAGAAACCAAGCCCGACGCCGTGCTGGTGCTGGGCGACACCAACAGTTGCCTGAGCGTCATCGGCGCCAAACGCCTGCACATTCCCATCTTCCACATGGAAGCCGGCAACCGCTGCAAGGACGAATGCCTGCCCGAAGAGACCAACCGCCGCATCGTGGACATCATTTCCGATGTCAACCTGGCTTACAGCGAGCACGCCCGCCGCTACCTGGCGGACTGCGGCCTGCCCAAGGAGCGCACCTATGTGACCAGCTCCCCGATGGCCGAGGTGTTGCACGCCAACCTCGAGGCCATTCTCGCCTCCGACATCCACGCCCGTCTGGGGTTGGAAAAAGGCCGGTATATTTTATTGAGCGCCCACCGCGAGGAGAACATCGACACTCCGCCGCATTTCGAATCCCTGTTCGGCGCGATTAATGCCCTGGCGGAGAAATACGATATGCCCATCCT
>CADAFY010000108.1 GCA_902787255.1 uncultured Bacteroidia bacterium | reverse complement strand
TTCTTCACATACTCGTCTCCGACCTCGAAATCATCTTCTCCCATCGCTTCAAGTTCCGCCACGGTAATCTGGGTGGCGGGGTTCTCTACTTCCTCGACCACTTCGAATTTCTGGTAAATCTCGCAATCACCGCGGTCTACGTTGACAATGATGTCAAAGTTGTCGGCGCTGCCGTAGGTCTTGGCGAGTTGGGTCTTGAATACGTCTTCAAGGACGCCCATCATCGTGTTGCGGTCGATGTTCTTCTGTTTCTTGAACTCTGCGAACGCATCTTTCAAACTGGTTTTCTCTTCCATAATGCTATTAATTGTTAATTTATTTCAATGTAAGGCCGGACGGAGACCACTTGCTCCATCGGAACAACTTCGTGTTTTTCAACTTTCACTTTCTTTTTGCTTCCTTCCGCTTTTTCCAGCGCCGTGTAGTGCAGGGTGACTTGCTGCCCGTCCGCCGCTTCCAGGGTCGCGACGAGTTTGCGGCCGCCTTTGATCCACGCCTCCACGCGGGAGCCCAGGGCTTTGGTGAACTGTCCCTGAACCTTGAAGGGCTGGTCCAAGCCGGCGGAACTCACCGTCAAGGAGTAGTCTTCCTTTTCCCGGTCGAAAGCCGCTTCGAACAGTTCGGAAACGGCGACGCAGTCGTCCAGGCTGACGCTGCCTTCCTCTTTTTCCAAAGTCAAAGTCACTTCGTTGTCTGCGCTGATTTGGATGTCCACAAAAAACATCTTGCGTGCAACGATTTCCTTCTCTATTGCATCCTTAATCTCGATAGTGTTCATCTGACAAATGTGTCGGGTACAAAATAAGGGGACCGCCTGTCCCCTCGTCTATTCGACTGCAAAGATAAACATTTATTTTTAATATATGCATTTTATTGCAGATTTTTGTACAAAATATAGCGTGATGGAACTGAAAGCCAAACAAATTGCAGAGGTCTTGGACGGCCGTGTGGACGGCGATCCCGAGGTGAGTGTCAAGACTTTTGCCCGGATTGAGAGCGGGAAACCGGGTGCTATCTGCTTCTTTGCCAACCCCAAGTATGAAAAATATGTCTATACCAGCAATGCCTCCGTCATTCTGGTCAATGAGACTTTCGAGCCCAAGCAGCCGGTGGCGGCTACGCTCGTGCGCGTGAAGGATGCCTACAGTGCCGTGGCGGCTCTGCTTGACTATGTGACGGCGCAGAAAAAGGCCTACAAGCGGTACCGCGGTCGTCATAGCGTCATCAAGTGGTCTTCCAAACTGGGGAAAAAAGTCTATGTGGGGGAGCAGTGCTATATCGGCGCCCACACGAAGGTCGGTTCCTACACCAAACTCTATCCGCAGGTCTATATCGGAGACAATGTCACCATCGGAGAGTACTGCATATTCTATCCGGGGGTTAAAATCGCTTCGGGTTCCGTTATCGGCAATCACGTGATTTTGCAGCCCGGCGTGGTCATTGGCGGGGAGGGCTTCGGTTTTGCTCCGCTCCCGGACGGTTCCTACAAGAAAATAGCCCATATGGGCAATGTCATCATCGAAGATGACGTGGAAATTCAGGCCAATACCACGGTCGACCGTTCGCAGATGGGTTCTACCCTTATCCGGAAAGGCGCCAAGATTGACAATCTCTGCCAGATTGCCCATAATGTGGAAATCGGGGAACATACGGTGCTTTGCGCGCAGACCGGTATTGCCGGTTCGACCAAAATCGGCAACTATTGCACCCTTGCCGGCCAGTCGGGTATCGTCGGACATCTGCAGGTTGCCGACCACACTACCGTGGCAGCCAAGAGTTCTGTCATCAAATCTATCACGGAAGAGGGACAGATTCTTCAGGGTAATCCCGGTTTCGACCACAGCGAATTTTTGCGTGCCTATGTGAGATTTCGTCAAAGCGGAAAGGATAATAAGAAATAATTTGTTATCTTTGCGGTCGTTTTGACCAGACAGGAACCTGAAAATGCATCAACAGACCTTAAAAAAGAACTATTCATTCGAAGGAAAAGGCCTTCATACGGGGAAGCCCGTGCGAATGACCCTCGCTCCCGCTCCCGCTGGCAGCGGCATTCGTTTTGTCCGCACGGACATAGGGCCGGACGCCTTTGTTGATGCGTTGGCCGTGAATGTTTCCAACACCGCCCGAAGCACTACTCTTACGCAGAACGGCATCAATGTCATCACCGTCGAACATATCCTTTCCGCCCTTACGGGACTGGGTGTTGACAATGCGCTCATCAGCTTGGACAACGAGGAGGTTCCCATTCTGGACGGCAGCGCCAGACTTTATTGTGAAGCAATTCTTGCTGACGGACTGTGTGAGCAGGATGCCGAGCGGCAGTATATCACGCTGGACAAGGAAATTGTCTATGAGGATGCGGTCAAGGGCATCAAGGTGACGGTGACGCCCGCCGATGAGCCTTCCTACGATATCTGCGTAGATTTCAATTCCAAGGTGGTCGGCGTCCAGAACGCGCATTGGGACCCTTCGATGGATTATGCCCGCGAGATTGCTTGCTGCCGCACCTTCGTGTTCTTCCACGAAATCGAATACTTGTTCAAGAATAACCTGATTAAAGGTGGCGACATTGACAACGCCATCGTCATCATCGAGCATCCTGTTCCCCGCGAGCGGGTGGAGGCCCTGTGCAATGGATTGTCAATTCCCGTTCCCGCCAATACTTCTGTCGGCTATCTGGACGGCCTCAAGTTGCATTACGACAACGAATGCGCCCGTCACAAGATGCTCGATTTGATGGGGGACCTGCGCTTGTGCGGCGGTTTTCTTAAAGCGCGCGTCAGCGCCGTGAAGACCGGGCACTTTGTCAATTCCCAGGTCGCCCGTATGATTATCGAATCCAAATAAAAAATTATGTCTGTTAAGATTCATCCTTTGGCCACTGTCCATCCCAATGCCAAACTCGGCGAGGATGTGGAGATCGGGCCTTACGCTTTTGTTGACGAGTTTGTCACCATTGGTAACCGTTGCAAAATTCTTCCCCACGCCACCATTTTCAATTATGTGGAGATGGGAGATGATTGCAGTGTGTTCCCCGGTGCGGTCGTGGGCGCTATCCCGCAGGATTTGAAGTTCGACGGCGAAGTGACTTGGGTGAAAATTGGCAATCGCGTGAATATTCGCGAATGTGCGACCATCAACCGGGGTACCAAGGCCAGCGGCAAGGGCGTCACCACCATCGGCGATGACGTCCTGCTGATGTCCTACACCCACGTGGCGCACGACTGCCGGGTCGGCAACCACTGCATTCTGGTCAGTTATGTCGGCATCGCCGGCGAGACGGACGTGGACGACTGGGCGATTCTCGGCGGCGGCACCGTCGCGCACCAGTTCAGTCGCATCGGCAAGCACGCGATGATCAGCGGGGGAAGCAAAATCAACAAAGACATCCCGCCCTATTCGCTTTGCGGCCGCGACCCCATCTCCTTTGCTGGTGTCAACATCGTCGGTCTGCGTCGTCGCGGTTTCTCTTCCGAGCAGATTCGCGAGATCAAGGATATGTACGATATGATATACAACAGCGGGATGACCGTTTCCGACGCTTGCGCCAAGATTGAAATCGGATTTGCGCCCAGCGAGGAAAAAGATACCATTCTCAAGTTCATCAACGGCTCCAAACGCGGGATTGTCCGTGGCATCGGAGCGGGCTCCAAAGGCGATTTGGACTAATGGCCTTGTTGCTGTCTACGGCCTACCTTCCGCCAGTGGATTGGTTCGCCGCCGTTGCATCTGACGCTTCTCTTGCCGGTGAAATTTCGCCGGCAAGCGTTGTTTTGGAGGCCTGCGAACACTATCGCAAGCAGACTTGGCGCAACCGCTGCGCCATCTTGGCCGCTTCTGGCAAGGAAAACCTGCTGATTCCCATCGTGCATGCGGCAGGGGAGGCTTCCGCTGATGGCGCGGCCGCTCCGGTGGACCGCAACGTGTCGCACATTCCCATTCGGGATGTCCGCATCGACTATTCGGTGGATTGGGTGCGCGCCCACGAGCAGGCCATTGCCTCGGCCTACGGGACTTCCGCCTACTTTGAATATTATAAGGATGAACTGTTCGCCTTGCTTGAAAGCGGGGAGAGCGGGCTGTATGCCTTCAACCGTCGCTTGATCGACTGGCTGCTGGCCAAACTGCACCTTCCTGCCTGTGTCGTGGACAGCCGGGAGTTTGTTAAGCCCGTGTCGGACCCGTCTTCGCGGGATGCCCGCCCGACTGCTGGCGGCGCACTGGACCTGCGCGAGCGGCTGCATCCGAAAAAGGCCCCCCTGTATCGTTGCGGGAGGCCTTATTATCAAGTTTTTTCTGCTCAATTCGGCTTCGTAGAAGGGCTTTCCGTCGTGGATTTGCTGTTCAACGAAGGGCCGGACAGTCTGTCCGTGCTGGCTGCGATGCGGCCCTTGATGACATCGCCGACTGAAGAGGCCCTCGGCAACTAGAAACGCCAGCCGATGGTAACGGCCACAGTCCAGAGCGTGCGGTTGACGACATATTCGGGCGCCAGGACGACCACGCTTCCGTCTTTATCGCGGATATCATCGTAGGGATAGAAGAAACCGGTCGGGTAGATGCGCGCCACGGCGGCCAGGTCGGCGAAGAAACTGCCCTTGGAATTGAATCCCAATCCGAAACAAACCTTGTTCTCTCCGTGTTTTCCCCAGTTGACGAAGTGGTTGATGGGCAGGCCGTTCTTGCCGTCGACGCCGCTCAGGGACGGGTTGCTGGTGATGCTGTAGCCCAGGCGGGCGGAAAGGGCGCTGTTGATGCGACCTTCCAGACCGAAACGCAGGCTGTGTCCCGTTCCCAAGGTGCTCGACACGCTTTGGTTTACCTCTCTCCAGTCTTCCGCATTGATTTTGTTAATCCGCGCTGAGAACAAAGCGTTTGGCGATGACGCCGGCGATGCCGAAATTGGCCCGCATCGGGGTGCGCAGGGTGTATTTGTTCTCAAAAGTACCGGTTTCCAGGCGGCTGCTGAAGATGGCATTGTCGAAAGAACTGCTGACGGAGGCGCCGTAGCGTTCGACGATGTTCAGGGTAGTCGGCGTCTGGATGGCCGCTCCGATGCGCAGCCAGGGGGTGGGCACATAGATGATGCCGAATTTGCCATAGACGCCGGTGCCGTTCATCGTCAGGGAATAATTGTAACTTCCGTCTTTCCAGTAGGTGTTGACGGTCTCGCCGGTCGTCTTCTCAAAAGTGACATCGTAGATGGACGGGTTGACAGCCGCTTCCCTAAAATAGTCGCTGTACTTGCGGTTGATGGTCGTCAGGCCGATGTTGGCGCCGATAAACAGTTTGTCCAGGAAATTGAATCCGAAATTGACGATGTAATCATTTTTGAAGTTCCAAATTCACTAGAACTCAAATTAGACAAATCATTGTAGTAATCGTAATAATGTTTGTATTCTAACTCGTAAGGGTCGTACCCATAATCGAAACGAAAACTACTTCTAATCAATCCTTCACACTTATCAAAATCTAGTTCGTAATTCTTATGAGAATTAATTTTAAGCTCATTTTCTTCTTTACCTAATGAAAGATATTTTAATCCAAGTTCTATTAATAGATTTTGGTTTTGACAAGAAAATGTTTCTTCGCCAAACAGCTTGTACATTATAGCCATTGCTCTTTCATAATCGCCTATTGTCTCATCTTCTGCTATTCTATTGCATTCAAGTGCCACACGAAAGTCAGTATCTATTTTATACTTCTTTCCATCCACTTTCACATATTCTGGATTATTCAATCACATCATCTTCCTTCTTTGAATACTTTTCCAT
>CADAFY010000107.1 GCA_902787255.1 uncultured Bacteroidia bacterium | reverse complement strand
TCCCCGAAATCCGCCACATCGCCCCCGCCTCTCTCGCTGCCTACGCCCGCAAACGCGGCTTTACCCCCGAAGAACAATCTCTCTTCCTCAGCCATTTGAAATAGGTCCCGCGTGAAAGGCTTTCATCTATTTTGTTACGGATGGTCAAGGCTGTACATTTGCACAGTAAACCAATAAATGTACGCGCTATGAACATCTACCATGTAATTATTCTTGATGAGAGCGGCAGTATGACCGCCATCTATCAGCAGGCTCTGACCGGCATCAACGAAGTACTCTCCGGCATCCGTAAGAGCCAGCAAGAGTTTCCCGACCAGCATCACTATGTGACCATCGTCACCTTTGAGGGCAACGGAATGTCGGGCGTGAAGACCCGTCGCGACCGCGTGGCTGTCGAAAACATTAAGGACTTCACCCAGAAGGACTACTGCCCGGGTGGTTGTACGCCCTTGTACGACGCTATGGGGAAGACGCTCGTCGAACTGGAAAGCCAGATTGGTGAAAGCGACCGCGTGATGGCCACCATCATCACGGACGGGTATGAGAATTCTTCTATGGAATACTCGGGCAAAGCCGTGAAAAACCTGGTGAGCCGTCTCCGCGAAAAAGGCTGGACCTTCGCTTATATCGGCGCCAATCAAGATGCCGTGGAAGTGGCGACTGACCTGAATATCGACAACGCCCTGAACTTTGAAGCCACATCATCGGGGACGAGGAATATGTGCATGCGCTTCTGTGCGGCTGCCAGTAAATTCTCCAGACGCTGCAACGAGGAGGCGGATAACATCTCGATGTCGGATTTGTTTGACAAGGACTGATTCGGCAGCGCTCCAAGAATCAGTTTGCTTGACGACGGCTGGAAGGTCTTGAACAGACTCTAATGCTCCCAAACGACAAGGTCCCGATTCAAAGGGACCTTTTTTATTTCCCCTGCGGCGCCGTTGATGTAATAGTGTCGGGCGATTCGGTCGCTTACGGCATTGCGGAAGGCCGTTTTGATGCGGGAGGCATTTACATTGAGGGCATTGCCGAAGGGGTCTGCCAGCAGGTCGATGCTCTTTTCGATTTCATCCGGATTGTCCCGCCCGGTGATGTTGCCATAGAGTTCGACCAGTTCCTTCTTGTGGTCTGCGACATCCTTGAAACGGAGGCCTTCCGGATGGCGCAGGTAAAGGAAGAAGAGCGCTTTGGCGACATTGGGCATACGGATTTCTGTATTGTTGTAGTCGGAAAGATACATCTTCCCGCTGCGCAAGATCCGGAGCGGGCTCAACTTCACGGTGTAGCCCAGCAGCGATTCCAGTTCGTCGATACTGACGTGATACTTTTCTTGCAGCCGGCGGATTTCCTCCAGCAGCAACTCGGTGCGGGCGTTCAGTTTGTCTGCGTCCGAATCGGGTATCTCGGCGGCTGCTATGGAGCAGCCGGGGGCCTTTTGTTCCTTCTTTAGGGAAGGAAACAACGCCGCTCCCTTAAACAACCTGACATCTTTTTTCTCGTAAAGAATACAATCATTTGTCTTGAAAGACTTGTCAAAGAAGTCATCGCCAAACAACCCCGGAAAGAGATAGTCCCTGACCTCCGGAGTCAGTTCGCGAAGCAGTTGATTGATGTCCTGTTGATTCATGAGTCAATCTTTATACGATGAAATCAAAAACAAATATCGCAACAAAAATAGAAAAATAATCAAAATTTGTAATTACAAAAAATGTAAATACATTTTGTATTAAAAGTCAAGCCGCCCCTCTCGCTCGGGTTCTTTGCCCCCGAAAGGGCGCTCAATCCGTGAGACAACATCCGTTCGCGCCTCCTTCCGGGGGACTCTCCCGGCCCGAGCGGCCACGACGACGAGTTCGTCAAACGATGTTGTGGAACACCCCCTGCCATAGAGGCCTGCAAAGCCTATCCATCACGCAATACCCCTTCGCAAAGCCCCATTGCGTGACGAACCGTCATTCTACGTGCTAGTAGAGCATCCCTCATCACAACATCATTTGAGGAACGGCGGAACGGTATTACGAAATTCTGTCATAATTACCCATGCGACTTTCATTTCTGTTGTCAAAGATATATGAAATTTTCAATAAAGTATTTCTATCGTTTTTCAGTCGCTGACTTTTGTATAGCTTGATGTCTAGTTCGTGACGTCGTTTAGAACGAGTAGTTGGTGCCGATGGCGATCCAGACGGGGTCACCGAAACCGGCGCTGAAGTTGTGGGCGAATTCGGCGGAGATGATGAAGTTCTGGTTCCAGGCGAGTTTGAGTCCGATGCCGGCCGAGTAGGTCGGCAAGAAAGTCTTGGAACGCAGGTACTTGAGCGTATCGTCGTAGCCGTAGGGGGTGGTGGAGCCATTGGCCGCCGCTGCGACCATTCCCATCTCGGGAAGGGTTGCCATCTTCTCCAACCGATAGGCCTGGGTAATCATCCCGAAGTCAAAGAACGGATTGGTCGCCAGGTAGAAGTATTGTCCCCATAACTTGAAACTCCAAAACTTGATGCGCAATTCGGCATTGGCCCAAGCGTATCCGTCGGCAATGAGACGGTTGGAATTCGTACCGCGGACCGTGTTGTAACTGCCGAACCCTTCGGAAATCATTTGCTTGAGAATAAGGGCTGTGATGTTCTGCTGCATATAGTAAGGCGTGTTGCCGGCGATGGTGCCCTGATAGGCCAGGTGATAGGCGAAAACAGGGTCGCCCGCCTTGATAAAGCCCACGGGGATACGCACATAATGGCGGAAGTGGGCGCAGAGTTTGAGGTAGTTGTAGCCGTCGCCGGTAACGGAAGGGGAGCCGTTGAGGTACAGTTCCGCCCAGATACCCTTGTTGGGGGCCGCTTCGATGTCGCGGTCGTCCCAAACGAGTCCACCCTTGATTTCCAGCCGGTGGCCGCTGTTCTTCTCTTTTTCCTCAATCAAACCATTCTCGACATAGTGGTTGTAAAGGGTGGCGGTGGGATTGTATTTGAATTTCTGTCCGTCGTACAGGTCTTGTCGGAACCACCAGTAACTGATGCCGGCGGCCCACTTCAGGTGACTGGTAATCTCCCCCTGGAAGTCCGCCAGGATGCGCAGGAAATCACGCCGCATATTGTAGTAAGACACTCCCAGCGGGCTGCCTTCTGCATCCCAGGCGGTCGGTGCCAAAGGAACGCCCATCGCCCCATAGATGGGAAGGTTTGCTACCGTCGGGTTGCCTTTTTCGCCGGGCATGAAATAAGTCTTGTTGGACATCAGTTCGTTGTAGAAAGGCGAAGCGGCCCCGTTGAAGCCGAAGAAGAGGTAGAGCGGGTCGTTGACATAGGTCGCCGAAGCGGTGATTCTCATCTTGGGAATCAAATATTTGCTGTCGTACGCGAGGTAGGCGCGGGTGCGTCCTTTGGTGTAATGGGAGACCTCGAAACTGATTTTGTGCAGCGGGTCGGGATAGGTGTCGCCGTTTCCGTAGTAATAGACATCACCGAAGGCCCCGTACTGGAAGCCGACGTCATTGGAATAGGTCAAACAGGGGAAGGCACCGAAGGCCCATCCCTTCTTCACTTCTCTTTGTTCTTCCTTGCGAACGGCTTGCTCTGCTTGCGGGGCTGCCTGCTGCACCTGCGCACCAGCGTCCGGGGCTACTTGCGCGTCAGCGTCTGGCACCTGTGCGGGCTCTTGCGCCGAAAGAGATAACGAGAAAAGGAGGCAGACTATGCCTGCGAGATAATATTTTTTCATAGTAGTCAGGTGTTAGAAACTTTTGACTTTGTTGAGGAATGCGCGGACGTGGGCGACATATTCGGCGGGGTGGTCCTTGTAGGCCATCGCGTGCTCGGACCCTTCGGCAATCCACATTTCTTTGTAGCCCTTGACTTTGGCGTCATAATTCTTCTGGAGGTCGCCGAACGGTACGAAATCGTCCTTGTCCCCGTGGATGAAGAGCATCGGGCGTTCGCATTTGGCCAGTTGGGCGACGGAGGAAGCCTCTTTGAAACTCCAGCCGTATTTTTTCTGACAGACAATGTCCGCGCTGTTGAGTACCGGCCAGGGACCCAGATGGAACTGGTCTTTGAGATTGTGTGCAAATTGGTCCCAGACGGAGGTGTAGCCGCAATCTTCGACGAAGGCTTTGTAGTAGTCGGGGAGTTCGTCACCGCTGAGCATCATCGTGGTGGCCGCGCCCATAGACACGCCGTGAACAACCATAAAATCGTTCTTCCAGATGTTGTGCGCCATTTCCCCGAAGCGCTTGACATCCAGGCGGTCGAACCAGCCCATTTGCACGGCCTTTCCTTCGGAGTAGCCGTGGTAGTGCAGGTCGGGAACCATCACATTGTAGTTGAGGGAGTCGCGGTACATACGCACGAGGTTGAGGAAGCAGATGTGGTTGTCGGTGTAACCGTGGACCACGACGGCAGTACCCTGGGCTTCGGCAGGACGCTGAGCGGAAGAATAAATGGCGTGCAACTTGTACCCGCCTTCGCCGATGAGGGTGGTGTCCTTGAAAATACCCGCCGTATGGAGGCTGTCATACCAGGCGATGATGCCGGGATAACGACCCTCGGTCTTGGCGCGGTCGCCCTCGATGTCATTGCCGTGCTCTTCGGGAAGCAGGGCGTATTTGCACATATAAGTACCTACGACGCAACTCAGCACGCAGAAAAGCGTGGCAAGAATCAAAACAATTCGAACAACTTTTTTCATATCAATTAAGACTTCTCATTAAAAAGGTATATCAGTCCTACAAAGGTAAAATTATAAGTGGAGATTTGCAAATACGTCCGGGGATGTCTGCAGAACAGAGGGTAAAACAAAAGGGTCGGCCAATTTTGGTCAACCCTTCATAATGAGCGGGTGCCCGGTGGGACTCGAACCCACGACATTCAGAACCACAATCTGACGCTCTAACCAACTGAACTACGGGCACCATGTT
>CADAFY010000106.1 GCA_902787255.1 uncultured Bacteroidia bacterium | reverse complement strand
CCTTTTCTTCTTGCTGACGCTCGTTTTGGACCCACACGGGCACAGTCAGGGCCAAGAAGGCGATGCCCAACACAACAAGGGCCATAACCATAGGGAACCTCCGCCTGACAAGAATGGCCCGCCTCAACGCCTTGATATCCTGATAGCGACGAGACGGGACTTCTTGGCGACATTTTCGAACGATGCTTCTGAACCGACGGGGGAAGAGCAAACTGATGATGCCTCCTATTGAATAAATGTCAGAAGAAGCCGAGAGGGGGAAACCTTCTCCTTGAAAAATTTCCGGAGCGGTCAATCCAGGGGTGCCTCCCAAATGCCTGTTCAGATAGTCCGCATCGCTGTCGGCCAGACCGAAATCAATGATTTTCACATCGTTTCCGACAGCCGTAATCAGGATATTTTCTGCTTTGAGGTCATTGTGAAGCAGGCCTTTGTGGTGAAGATACTCCATCGCATCCAGCAACTGGGACAAAACTTTCAACCGAAGAGAGGAGGATGGATGCTCCAGGATAAAATCTTTCAGGGTGCGCCCCTCTACATATTCCATCAGTATGGCTGCTCCAATGGGAGAATCTTCTACAAACAAAAAAGAATTCAAGATGAACGGGTGCTGAATGTTCCGCGATATTTCATACTCACGGCGAAGCAGAACATAAGAGGCCGCTTCAGACGACCGGGCTCCTTTCAACAACCAATATTTGCCCTCCCAGGTTATGCGCCAGATACGGGGAGCAAGTTGCACGAGGTCATCTCCGAAGATTTGTTCTCCGGTTTGGGTCTTAATAGGTCTTTTTATGGGGCCGGACTCGCTCATCGGGGCAAAGGTAAAAAATTTTTCCTACTTTTGTCTTTGTTATGGCCATCAAAACAGATTCTCCACAAGTCAAAGCGCTTATGCTTGACGCAGAAAAAGAGTTTGGACGTCCCGTGAAGACGCCTTCGGACTTTGTTCTTATCGCCGACAAAATCGAATCAAAAACAGGTGAACATATCTCTGACAGCACTATCAAACGGCTCTGCAAGCCCAATCTCGCCTATAAGACGGTTTCTGAGCGGAGCCTGAATGTGATTGCTCAATATGTGGGTTATCCTCATTTTGACGCCTTTTGCCAAACGCTTGAAGAGCACGGGATCTTGGAATCCGAGTTCGCCCAACTCCCGGGCTGCATCTTTTCTGACAAACTCTCTCCTGGGGACAAAATCCGAATCGCCTGGCAGCCCGATCGCGTGTGCCTCCTCCGTTATGAAGGACAGCATCGTTATATTGTATTAGAGGCGGCCAACGCAAAGATTCACGCCGGAGACTCGTTCACTTGCGCGTCCTTCGTAAAAGGAAGACCTCTTTATGTAGATAACCTGATGCAAGGCACAACCCTTATCGCCAGTTATGGTATGGGCACCTCGCACGGCCTCACCCTTGTTGAACGGAAATCGGAGGCATAAATAAAAAACCGCCGCTGGGTACAGCGCCAGAAGCATATAGTGAGGTTTGTCCGGGAGACCGGGCGTAGCCAGTCAAGACATATTTTACTCATTTGTAGCGGGAGTGGGTCATGATCCCACGACCTCCGGATTATATCCCATCGGATATAATTTTCCTCAATTTTACAAAAGTTACATTCGTTATGATGTAATTTGAAAAATTCTTCGTATATTTGCATCCGAACGAATGTAATTATGAATAGCAACATCATCTCTTCAACGTTGAAAACCCTCCGGAAGGAGCACGGTCTCACGCAAGTGGACTTAGCGATGAAGTCCGGCGTGGGCCTGAACTTCGTACGCGAATTGGAGCAGGGCAAGGCGACGGCCCGAATGGACAAAGTCGCCCAAGTGTTTGATTTGTTCGGCTATGAACTCGTCCCTCAAAAGAAAGTGAAATGAGTAAGGCATTCATACAATACAAAGGGAATAATGCCGGCATCCTCGAAGAAACGGATGAAGGCTATGAGTTCCGGTATAATCAGGAGTATCTTTCAGATGCGGCGGCGAAGCCCGTCAGTCTGACACTTCCTTTGTCGGAGAAGCCCTACAAGTCTTCGGTCCTATTCCCGTTCTTTGACGGCCTTATTCCGGAAGGCTGGTTACTGGATGTAGCGCTAAGAAATACGGATATCAGTGAACTGGACCGGTTCTCCCTGCTTCTTCTCTGCTGCAAAGACTGCATCGGCGCAGTAAGTGTAATTCCCATAAACGATGACAGTGATGAGTAAGTGTTTATATTGCTACAAGGAACTCGAAGCCGGAGAAGTCGATTTCCATAAATCCTGCTGCCGGAAGTTCTTCGGGACGGCCACGGCTCCTTCATTGGATTATACGAGTGCGCAGATGGACGAACTTGCCGCCCAGATTATCCAGTCGCAGACCACCCTGACCGGCGTCCAACCCAAACTGTCGCTGAATCTGGATAAGCACAAGGATTCCCAGAAACTCACGATTGTGGGTCTTTGGGGTGATTTTATCTTCAAGCCGCAGACGGAACGCTTTGCAATGCTGCCCGAGAATGAAGATTTGACGATGCATCTGGCCGAGATAGCCAAGATAAAGGTCGTACCCCATACGCTCATCCGGATGAAAGATGGAAGCATCGGCTACCTAACCAAGCGGATTGACCGAAAAGCAGACGGAGAGAAGATTGCGATGGAAGATATGTGCCAACTTACCGAACGCCAGACCGAGCATAAGTATCGGAGTTCTTACGAGCAGGTGGGAAAGGCCATCCGGAAGTATTCTGCGAATGCACAGTTGGATATGGTTGATTTTCTGGAATTAGTGTATTTTTCCTGGCTTACCGGGAACAACGATATGCATCTGAAGAACTTCTCCTTGTATTCTCCTGCCGGGGAGCCTGTCCTTACACCGGCCTACGACCTGTTGAATGCCGTATTGAGCAACCCTGCCGACGACGAGGAGTTGGCACTCAATCTCAATGGAAAGAAGAAACGGATGAAGGATGTTGACTTCAAGGCCGCATATCATACTTGTGGCGTTCCCGAAATCGTTTTCGACCGCTTGAAAAAGAAGTATGTGGCTCTCCTTCCCAGATTTGAGGAAGAGATTCATCTCTCGTTCCTCTCTGATGAACTCAAAGCTTCATATATTGGACTCCTTCACCAAAGACTGGAAAAATAAAAAACCGCCGCTGGGTACAGCGCCGGAAGCATATAGAGCGTTTCAAATGTGTCTTTTATAGCGGGAGTGGGTCACGATCCCACGACCTCCGGATTATGAATCCGACGCTCTAACACTAATGAGCAAAATTTATGGCAATGGAACGTAACACTATGACAATCTATTTGAAAAATATTTAGCCGCGAACGATATTTTTTGTATCTTCGCGGCTGGATATTTTATTGCTTATGAAATCACTCATCATTGCAAGGGAAAAAGAGCAAGCTACGCTCAAAAGACTGTTAGAAGAACCCACAGCGCAACTTTTGGCCGTTTATGGCAGGCGTCGCATAGGAAAAACGTTTCTAATTCGGGAGTTCTTTGATGACAATTTTACCTTCCGGCACACCGCCATTTCCCCGCTAGAATTAGAAGATAAGGACGAGAAACTCCTATACAAAATTCAGTTAGAGGAGTTCGCCCATTCCCTTGAGAAATATGGGGCTAAGTTAGACAGTCCTCTTGTAAGTTGGTTCGATGCCTTCCACAAACTGGAAGACCTGCTTGATCATAAAAGATCCAGGAAAAAGATGGTGGTTTTCATTGATGAATTACCCTGGCTTGACACTGCCAAGTCCGGATTCATGTCCGCCTTCGAGCACTTTTGGAATGGATGGGGTGCCGGAAAACATAATCTTCTCCTAATTGTTTGCGGTAGTGCTACCACCTGGATGCTGGATAAACTCATAAACAATAAGGGCGGACTTTATGGCCGCACCAATAGGGAGATACACATTCATCCCTTCACCTTGAACGAGACAGAACGGTACTTCAAGGCTAGAAACATCACGATGGACCGCTATGATCTCGTCCAGACCTACATGATCATGGGCGGAGTGGCGTATTATATGTCTTTCTTTGAGCCCGGGAAATCACTGGCCGATAACATTGACGAGATCTTCTTCCGCGAAGGCGGATTTCTCCTCGCAGAATATGACCGCCTCTTTACGTCCTTATTTGCCGATAATGAGAACTATAGGAAAATAGTTGAGGCGCTCTCTGGTCATAGGTATGGTGCCACGCGTGAGCAGATATCCAACGTTACCGGTATCTCGGAGGGTGGAACACTAAGCGGAATGCTCAAAGCTCTCGTAAAGAGTGACCTGGTTTCAACTTATTATAACTTTGGAGAAAGCAAACGGAACCTTTACTATAAACTCACGGATATGTTCTGTCTCTTTTATTTGGGTTTTGTCAGCAAGAATCCCTCCAACAATCCACATTTCTGGCGAGACAATCAGGCGTCTCCGAAACTCAACCGTTGGCGGGGAATCGCCTTTGAAGATGTTTGTTTTGTCCATCAGGAGCAGATTCGAGCCTCGCTTGGTATCTCCGGAGTCCAGGCTGAAATCTACCCTTGGAGAGCTACTGCTGATGGAGAAGCGGCAGGTGCACGAGATGAAATTCACTCGTGGTGACTTTGCCATAGACAAAGATTATGACGCCAAATTGCGGAATAAAATAGATGCACTATTGACAGCCACCAAGAACAAGAAAAACATCCAGCCTACGCTAGTTACTACGTATGGCCTTAAGATGAACATGTATAGCAACCGCATCCAACGGGTTGTGACCATGGACGCGTTGTTTGAGAAGGCTATTTAATTGGCTCACAAAGGGCTCAAATCCCACTGACTAACACGGTCGAACACGTGTGGCTTTTGTTGATAATCGGCTGAATTTCAGTCGATTATTTTCTTGTGGCAAAGGGCTCACAAACGGCTCATATAACGACTATCACCGGTAGCCTTCTTTGCACAGAAAATCCCTCTACTCAAAACGTTCCATTCGTTCCGCATGTTCCACTCCACCTATGGAACGGAACAAGACCAAAATCGGCTAGAAAAACGCTTGGGTACCGGTTGAAAAGGATGACCGGAGCAATACTGCGGTGGATACATACCGGCGGTCTCACTTAGGATGAGATTAGCGCTTGTATGTGTCTCTAGCTAAAGAATACCCGTCACTGAAAGGCTACTAATGAGAGAGCCTGCGGGATTCTTTTTTTTACTCAATCCCATATTTCTCTACAAACTCACGGACAAGAACATTCTCGTAACCCTCATCACCGTCAAACCGGTCAAGGAAAACGCCTGGACAGACACCGTCAGAAGCTTCGTAACTCTCCAGGATCTTCTCGTATAGCGGGCTAAAAACCGTCTTTTTTCACCTTTTTAGCCCACTATCCGTAGCATATTCAAAACCGCCGCCCTCCAGGCCCAGATGATGGGCTTCTACCGGAGCCTCTGTAAGTAGTCTTTAAAACCGAATCAAATAAACTGCCGCCACCTCAACGTGATGGCAGTTCTGTCTTCCTGAGGTGAAGCCGAAGGATCTACTTCGTATATAGCCCCATCCTCCTGAATGTCACATCGCCCTCGATCAGGTTCGGCCCGTCCACATTCACCTCTTCACGCGTGAGTACCAGCTTGTCCTTGCTGCACTCCTTCACATAGTACCGCGCGGCGGGCGTGTAGGCCGCTTTCCGGTCCTCTTGCATGAAATCGTGGTCCAACTCAAAAAGGTAAATTTCAGGCGTGGAACTGCCGACGCCGGGATAGCCGTTCTGATGCTCTTGATAAATATATTTCTCCTCTGAATCCCCTGAAAATACATCAGACACATAGATGGTCAGAATAAACGGGTCCTGACTCTCCTTGTTGATGCCACCAATGCTGCATCCTGCACTCCTTCCGGATAAACTTTCTCCCAACTTCCTTCCAGATTATCGGCCAGGTCAATCTCAGGAACCAGATTCTTCTCACATCCGCACAGCCCTGCCACCAGCATAAGTGGCAGAAACAAAAAAAATCTTTTGAAATCCGACATCTTTGATACAGTTTGTATTAACTTGCTTTGGTTTGCTCTAAAATCACGTATGCTAACAGCAGTCATGGTTACATCATTTTTACATATAATGAAAATTTAGATTTTACTGCATACGCTTGGAATTATAGTAATAATAGTTATATTTGTATGAAATTTCTAACAAATATAACTATGCAAGAGAATGACGGCAAATACATCTTCGGTGTGGTGAAGGTGGGCGAAAAGGGCCAGATTGTGATTCCGCGCGATGCCAGGAAGGTCTATGATATCAAGCCGGGAGATGCGTTGCTCCTCCTTGGCGACCAGAAAGGTATGGCGCTGGTGAAGACCGAAATCTTCCAGAGTGCAGTAGATCAGGTAATGGGAGACATCACGAAATGAGAAAGCATTGGATAGACAATCTGCGCTGGGTGACGGTCCTCCTGGTTCTGCTGTATCATGTAGTCTATTTCTACAACAATAAGGGCGTTTTCGGGGGAATCGGTGGTTTTGGCGCTTACCCGGATGTGCCTCAGTATCAGGACGTGGTGATGTATGTCCTGTATCCGTGGTTCATGCCGCTGTTGTTCCTTCTGGCAGGGATTAGTGCGCGCTATGCGCTGGAGAAGCATTCGGCGCGGGATTGGCTCAAGGCTCGCACGCGGAAGCTGCTGGTGCCGGGGACTATCGGCCTCTTCGTGTTCCACTGGATGGTGGGGTATTTCAATACGGTAGAGGCGACGAGGCAAGGGGTGTTTGACGGGGTTCCCGCTGTCGGCCGTTATTTCATTATGGCGTTTAGCGGCACCGGACCGCTCTGGTTCATCCAGGTTCTTTGGCTGCTGTCCCTGGTGCTGCTGCTTGTGCGCCGGATTGACGGGCAGGACCGTCTGCACGGAGCATCTGGCAAGGCTTTCTCTGTAAAGTATGGCCTTGTTTGGGTCATCCTCCTTGGCCTTTTCTTTTGGCTGGGCGAGAAAACACTCATCATGGAGCCCCGTCCTCAGTCGTTCGACGGCTTATGGAACCTGTATAAGCCTCTTTTCTATCTAGTGCCCTTCCTGCTGGGATACTTTGTCTTTTCCCATGACGCGGTGCAGGAGAAACTCTCCAAAGCCTGGATTCCGCTTATGGTCTGCGCCATTGTATCCGGGGGAATCCTTATCGGTACTACCTTCGGACAGGACAATACTTCGCCGCAGTATCTAGGCAGTCCTTTGAATTGCCTGTACGGCTGGCTGATGTGCCTTGCAATGATGGGCTGGTTCAAGGCAAAGTTTGACCGTACGGGGGCTTTCGCAGCCTATATGACCCGCTCCAGCTACGGCATCTATATCGTCCACTACTTGGTAATAGCCAGTCTGGGATATATGATGAAGATCTATACCCAATTACCGCCGTGGTCCATGTACGCAATCCTGACGGTCGCGGTGTTCACACTCTCTCCGCTGCTGTATGAAATGATTCGCCGCATCCCCTTGATGCGTTGGTGTGTGCTAGGGGAAAACAGGAAACAGTCCTGATTTTGTACAACTTTTCGTGCCACCTAAATAAACAAACCGCCTTGCAGATATCTACAAGGCGGTTTTAAGGTGCCCCGGGCGGGTATTGATAATTAATTGGTTGGCACTTTTACAAGCTAATTTATAAGCCCTCAATTAAAGGGACAAGGAGGTCTCGTCAATCTTTAAGACAGCCTATCGGAACAACGAGTACACCATAAGGAGGTCTCGTCAATCTTTAAGACAGCCTATCGGAACAACGAGTACACCATCTTCAGCCCGGCGATAGGGATACTCTCCGATGCCGGTAAGAACCATAAGGAAGGATGGAGCTTTCATTTTCTCCGTGTCAATCTTGCCCGCCAGTTCGGTCAAGGTTGCCACACCTTCTTTTATCAGTGTCTCGCCTCCCAACTTTATCTCCACTAATCCATAGGATCCATTCCTTAAATGGACGACTGCATCACATTCCAACCCCTCCTTGTCTCGGAAATGATAAACATCTCCACCCAAGGAATCTGCAAATACACGCAAATCTCTGACAGCCATCGTCTCGAATAGGAGTCCAAAAGTATTCGGGTCATTCAATAAATCCTCAGGACCAACACCCAGGGCAGCCACGGCGATGGACGGATCAGTATAATATCGGGTGTCCGACGTTCGGATTGCCGTTTTGCTCCGAAGATTGGGATTCCAGGCTTTCATATCTTCAATGACGAAGATCTTCTTTAGAGCCTTTACATAAGAAGCAATTGTCTCGTCGCTGATACCATTCTGTTCGTTGGAGGAAATATCGGCCAGAATGGTTGGAATGGTAGCCTGAGAACCCTGTTGCCGAGCATAAGAGCGCATGATGCGTTTTGCCCTCTCTTCGTCACGGGAGACTCCGTCTGCACGGGAAATGTCAGTTCTCGTGATAGCTTCATAGTATTCAGTGGCGATGGTCAAAGCCGCTTTGCGTGTCTTCTTCTTTGTTGCGCTTGGCCATCCTCCGCGGCAAGTCAAATAGGCAAGATCCTCGATAGAGATAGAGGATCTTCCATCCAAGGTATTGACCCCACGGAACAGTTGGCCAAGCGAAACACTGCCAGAAGATTCACCCGATTCCCAAAGGGACATCGTGCGCATCGTTAGGAAGCCATATCTTGCGGCTCCTGAATGAAAGATCTTTTCACTATCGGCCGGGACAGCGGATCCTGTCAAAATGAATTGCCCGTCTTCGTCACGACGGTCCACCTCGTGACGAATGGCATCCCAAAACTTAGGAGCTATCTGCCATTCATCAATCAGTCTCGGGGTTTCCCCGGCCAATAGGAGTTTAATATTGGTATCAACCAACTGCAGATAGGTGTCCATTTTATCTGGATCATCCATATAAAGCACGCTGCCGGCTATCTGTTCGGCCGTTGTTGTCTTGCCGCAAGCCTTGGGGCCTTCAATAAGAATAGCGCCCATTGCGTCCAATTTGTCACGGAGCATGCCGTCTGCGATTCGCTTTTTGTATTCCATATAATGCTTCTATCTACCTGGCAAAGATATGAATTGGAAATGAAACAAACAAGATAATTTGGTTATTTGGCGGAAAATCGTTTGGTTGTTTGGCGAAGTTTTGTTTGGTTATTTGGCGATAGTCTCATGAAAACAATTTCCCCAGTGAGGATTGTAACCCTCTGGACAGCAATAAAAAACCATCGCAAGCAAATGCGACGGGCAGATATATGGAGTATAAATAATGTCTTTAGTAGCGGGAGTGGGTCACGATCCCACGACCTCCGGATTATGAATCCGACGCTCTAACCAGCTGAGCTACCCCGCCGTCACGACCGACTGCCGAGGAGAGGAAGGATTCCGCTCGCGTTGCTCGCGCTATCCTTCGCCGCCTGCGGCGGGCGGTACTTTTTTTACAACCTTGTCGGCTTCGCCGACTCTCGCTTTTTTGTCTGATGCGCTTATGTGAGCAAGCTCACAACGCGCTCAGCCAAAAAATCGTGCGCTTCGCGCTAGGTTGTAAAAAGTTGAGATAGAAGGATTCGAACCCTCACTGACAGAGCCAGAATCTGTAGTGCTACCATTACACCATATCTCAATTTGGTGTCCTTCGGCAACGCCTTGTCGCAAAAGGGACTGCAAAGTTAGTCTTTTTTGTGAATTCTGCAAAATTTTTGTGATTAAGTCGCTATCGCGGCCGCGCCGAGAGACTGGAAATTCCCTATACCTGGGTCCAGTGAATGACGATGCCGTCTTTTTCCATACCGCGGAGCCAGGTCATCTGGCGCTTGGCAAACTGGCAGATGGCGATATAGAGGCGCTCCCGCATAAAGTCGTAGGTGATTTCGCCCAGCAGGTACTGCGTGATAAAACGGTATTCCAAGCCGTAGCGGATGAGCGTTTCGGAAGGAACACCCTCCTCCAGCAGGCTGCGGATCTCCTCAACCATCCCGCCATCGAGCCGTTCGTCCAGCCGGCGGGCGATGCGGGCGCGACGCTCTTCGCGCGTAACCAGCGTACCGATATAGTAAGTATGGTGCGGCAAGCCCATAACAGACGGGGCCTTTTTTCCGGGAGACCCGGAACCGCCGCAGAGAATGGGCAGGCATCCGCGCGCGCAAATGTCGCGATAGGCCTGCGCAAAATCGCGCTGATACTCGTACACATTGTATTCGGTGCCCGGCTCGGCGATATCCAACAGGTGAACGGGAATCTCGCCGTATTCTTCCTTGTCCTTGCCCGTGCCGATGTCCATCCGACGGTACACCTGCCGAGAATCTGCGCTGATGATTTCACAATGACAGCCCTCCGGCAGGCGTCGGTTGAGTTCGCGGGCCAGCGAGACGGCATAACGCGTTTTCCCCGAAGCCGTCGGGCCCATAATGCAAAGCAGGCTCGTCCGCAGCAACGCTCGTACGCCCCACGCTCGAAGGGCCGGAAGCATCACGCATAGCGTCCCAACCCGCCCAAGCGCTCAGCAGCGCATCAACATCGATTTCTTCCCCTTCGGGCAAGGGGGCGGGCTCGGGAATGGGTATGTAGGGTCGTTTCACGGGAGAATGGACTTACAAGCAAAGGCAATCGAACGGGAGCGGCAAGCAGGCCGGCTATCGCCGTGCGGTCTTTCGGGAAGCGATTTTCTTGCGACCGGACGGAGAAGTGACCTGGGTGATGGTGGTTCCGGCCGCCGTCTTGTACTTGCGGCGGGTGGGCCGCACCAGAATCTGGATATCAAAGCCCTCGACCGTATAGCCCTTGAACTTTTTGCGCCCCAGGAAATCATCGACGATGCTCACCAGGTCCTCGTCCATAATGTCCCGATAGACATTGTTTTCCACATCGTACATATGCGGATGCTCGAAAGCATTGACATCGAAAAACATCTTGTTGGTGCGGCTGGTCCGGTAACCATACAGCCCGAGCAGCGCCAGTTCGCGCAGAATGTTATAGACCGACGCCTTGGTGATTTTGTCACCGCCGTGCTCCTGAATATACTCCACTACCTGGTCGGCACACGCGTGGCCCATCGCCATCATCGCTTCGTGTACGGCAATGCGCTGCGGGGTGGCTTTCAAGGAATGTTTTTTGAGAAACACCTTGAACGAATCAAGGTCCTTGACCGTTTTCTTATTCATTATTATACCAATTGGTCGGCCAGCACGAGGGCGGCCATCGCTTCTACAATCACCGGGGTGCGCAGGGCAAAACACACATCGTGACGCCCGGGAACGGACAAAGCGGTCATCTTGTCCGTCACAAAATTGAGGGTCTGTTGCTCCTTGGCGATACTGGAGGTTGGCTTGAATGCCACGCGGAACACAATATCCTCTCCGTTGCTGATGCCGCCGTTGATGCCGCCCGCTCCGTTCTTGACGGGATGACCGTCCGGACCGAAGGGGTCGTTGTGCTCCGAACCTTTCATCGCAGCCGCTTTGAAGCCATCTCCGAACTCGATGCCGCGCACGCCGGGAATGGAAAATATAGCGTGCGAGATGCAAGATTCAAGGGAATTGAAAAAGGGCTCTCCAAGACCGACGGGCACCTCGCGGATGACGCACTCCACGACAGCCCCGAGCGAATCCCCTTCCGCCGTCGCCGCATCCAGGGCCTCCCGCCACTTCTTTTCGGAATTGTTGCTCCGACGGATGCCGCCGGGTTCCACTATTTTCGCTTTGATGTCGCAAGGAGTGGGTTCACTGCCTTTGCCGGAAGCACTACCCTTTCCACGGGCCGGCTCTTCCTCCTCCCCCTCCAGCACGGAAGCGATGGCCTTCTTGGCCACCACACCGGCCGCCACGATGGGAAGGGTCAGCCGACCGGAAAAATGGCCGCCCCCGCGCGGGTCGTTGAAGGAATCAAACTTCACATCCGCGACAAAATCCGCGTGCCCGGGACGGGGAACCTGCTGCAGAATATCATAATCGCTGCTGTGCGTATTGGTGTTTTTAAACAGAATGGCCAGCGGCGCGCCGGTCGTATGATCCTCATACACCCCGCTCAGAATGACGGGTTCGTCCGCCTCGATGCGCGGCGTGGTTCCCTTGCCGCCGCTTTTGCGCCGGCGAATGTCCGAAACGAAGTCTTCCACGGTCAGCGGAATCCCGGCCGGAACCCCGTCCAGGACTACCCCTATGGCCTCACCGTGCGATTCGCCAAAGAGCGATACGATAAAATTTCTTCCGAAAGTATTCATGCTAATAACTGTTGAAAACTTGTAAAAAAGCCGGGAAAGGATTTCTCCACACAGGCTTCGTTGTCAATGACAATCGGACTGTCCGCGCCCAGCGAAGCGACTTTCAGCGCCATCACCATCCGATGGTCGTCGCAGGAAGTGTACTCTCCCCCGCGCAGCAAGCGGCCGCTCAAAAGACGGTGGGCCAGAGAAAGGCCCTCGATGACCATCTCATCGCCCTCCAGACGCACCGCAACTCCCATTTGCGTGAGCATATTCACGATGGCCTTGCCGCGATGACTCTCCTTATGGGCCAGCCGGCCCACTCCCCCGATGCGGCTTTCTCCCTCACAAAAAGCGGCCAGTACCGCCAGAATAGGGAAAAGGTCGGGACAGTGGCTGGCATCGAGGCTGAACGCCTGCAAAGGGGCCCGCTGGACGACCAGTTCGCCCCGCTCGCCATCCAACTGGCTCAAACAGGCTCCGCAGTCCATCAGCACGTCCATAATGCTCAAATCGGCCTGCAAAGAGGTGGTGTCCAAGCCTTTGAGCACCAGAGGAGCCGCCGCGCCGAGGCGTTTTCCGCCCCCGGCCCCGAAAATGGCGCCCGCCACCAGGAAATTGGCAGCCGCGCTCCAATCGCCTTCCAAGGGCATTTCGCAAGCCTTATAGGCACCGCCGCCCTTGATTTTGAACAGGATGCCGGTACACAGGTTCCAATCCCCTTCGCTCTCCATAAAATCCCGGCCGCCCAGCAACTCGTTGCCGATGCGGATGCCGAAATGCTTGAGTACATCCAGTGTAATGAATATATAAGGAATGCTCTTGGGGTCGGACACCGAAAGCGTCGTATTCTTTTCGCCCAAGGGCAGGGCCATCAACAAACCGGATATCAGTTGAGAGCCGTGCCGTCCGGAAATATCCACGCGGCCGCACCCCAGCGGTCCTTTCACCCGCAAAGGTACCTGTGCCTCCGCCGAAGCCGACCCCGAAGCCGCCGCATTCGCCGTCTCCGGACCTCCCGCGCTTCCCGCTGCAGCCTCAACCGCCGCAGCACTCCCGACATTCTCTATCTGCGCCCCGAAAGCATCCAAAATCTCTTTGGCTCCGCCCAGCGGTCTTTTCAGCAGGGTCCTTTCGCCCTCAATCAGCACCCCTTCCTGCGAGAGCATCGCGCACAAGGGAATCATCATCCGGGTCAGCAGGCCGGACTCGCCGGTAAAGAGGGTGTCGAGCGCCAGTCCGTTTTTGCGGGCGGCAATGCCCGTAATCCGCAGTGTTTCACCGATGTCGTCCGGCGTCTTTTCGCGCTCTACGACGGCGCCCAGGCTCATCGCCACGGCCAGCGCCGCTTCATTGTCGCGGCAGGGCGTGTACCCCGTCAGCACGGAGGTTCCTTCCGCCAACGCCGCCGCGATGATGGCACGCTGCGCGAAACTTTTGGAGCAGGGTATTGCCGGGCTTTCCCCGAGGGCCTTGGCTGCCTCGCTCAAGCCCGCCGGCCCATCAGAGCCCGCCTGCGCATCGCAAACCGCGCTCTCGCCCGTCACCCCACGCACAGCCCCATCAGCCGCTGCCGCGCCTGCTGCCCCGTACACGGCCCGACACATCGCGTCATAGGCCCACTGCCCGGCCGCGGTCGCTTCCGTTTCCGTCAAAGCCGCATAGGTATAGGGGGAGCCCAGCCGCAGGCAATCCAAGCGGGACGCGCGCCCCGCTTCCCCCATCGCAAAGGCCACCAGGCCCCCGCGGGCAGGACGACGGTCGGCATCCGTCCACAAGGCTTCATCATACAACGACAACACCCGCTGCGCCTCTTCCGGCGAATGGGCGGTGGTCACGATTTTGACCCATTCCGCCCCGTGGTACAGGCATTTTTCCACCATCGCCTTGAGGGCTTCAAGCGAGGGAGTCCCCTCGAAATCGTGCCACGAGCGAATGTAGCGCGTGCCATATTCCCGGGCCAGCGTCCGCAGGGTAGTCGCCAGCGATTTGGGGGCTTCGATTTCCACATCCACAAAGGAGGCGCCGGCTTTGATAGCCGCCGTCAGCATCCTGCGAGCCTTGTCCACGCTGACCTCCCCGCCGATACGGCAGGTGGCGATGGTCGGCGTATCGCTGGAAAACACCTCCTCCACCTCGTCCTCCGTCAGGGGGCAACGGTCCAGGCGGATTTCCGCCATTTCAACACGGGAAAGCAAGGCCAGGATTTCCTCGCAAGTCTTGTTTTGTAGGCTGACGCAAATCATAATTCTTTCAAATAACGGCTACGCATTTTCCATCGCCCGGATGGCTTCCGAGATTTTCATATCCTTGATGACGACATCCCCGATGCCGCGCAAAAGGACAAAATGCACGATATCTCCTTCGGCCTTTTTATCGGTCTTGGCCGCCTTCAGAATCTCTTTGGGAGAATAGGGGCAGTCCACCCGGAGTCCGCAAGACAGGAAATCATCCCGCAGCCTTTCGTCCAAGGGTTCGGGGCACAGTCCGACCTTGTGGGACAGGCGGGCTGCCAGCACAATACCCATCGCAACCGCATCGCCGTGGGGAATGGGGGTCGGCTTATTGAACCAATTCCACTTTTGGGACAGATGCTCAATCCCGTGCGCAAAGGTATGGCCCAGGTTCAGCACACGGCGCAGGCCGGATTCGTACAAATCCTCGCCCACAATGCGCTCTTTCACCTTGACCGCACTTTGAATGTAGGGAAGCAGAACAGTGCTGTCCTGGTATTGGATGGAAGAAGTGATTCCGCTAAAATAGTCAATCGCCTTGCGGTAGTTGTCGTTGTTGTTTTCAATCAAAAACGCTTTCAGCAGTTCGGCCAGACCCTGACGGAAAGTCGCTTCGGGCAAGGTCTTCAGGCAAGCGGAACAGATAAAGGTGAATTCGGGTTCCACGATGGTTCCCAACATATTTTTGTATTTCTTGAAATTCACCCCGGTCTTTCCCCCGATGGCCGCGTCCACCTGCGCCAGCAGGGTCGTCGGCACATAAGCCGCCTTCACGCCCCGTTTGTAGATGCTGGCGGCAAAACCGACCACATCCGTCGTGATGCCGCCGCCGATGGCCAGCACCAGGGCATTCCGGTCCGCCCCCTTGTCAAGCAGCCAGCCGCAGATGTCCGACACTAATTTGAGATCCTTCTG
>CADAFY010000105.1 GCA_902787255.1 uncultured Bacteroidia bacterium | reverse complement strand
CTTTCCTGAAAAATGTGTCCTGGCTCTCCGACCTGCGTCTGAATGTGGGATATGGTCTTTCCGGAAACCAGGGCGGTCTGAGTGCGTATTATTCCCGCCAGCTGCTGATGCCGACGGAACTCGTACCTTACGAAGGGGCGGCGGCCGTATCGATGGGCGTCGTGCGCAACGCCAATCCCGACCTTCGCTGGGAGGTGCGTTCTTCCGCCAACGTGGATCTTTCCTCGGCTTTCTTCAACAACCGGCTGATTTTCAATGTGAGTTATTATTATTCCCTCACCCGGGATATGTTGTATGAATATGAGGTCGGTGTCCCGCCTTTTGCCTACAACCGCCTGATGGCCAACCTGGGCAAGATGTCCAACACGGGTGTGGAAATCGGCCTGGGAGGCGCTCCGCTTCAGACCAAGGATATGGAGTTGAACATCAATATGAACCTGGCCTGGCAGCAGAACAAACTCATCTCGCTGAGCGGTTATTACCAGGGCGAATACCTTTCCGCGCCCGACATCGCCGGCATCAATGCCTTGACCGGGGCGGGCTTCCACGGCGGCCACAACGATGTGGTATACCAGATGGTCGGTCAGCCTCTGGGCGTGTTCTATCTGCCGCATTGCACGGGATTGGGTACGGACGCGGACGGCGAACGCTATTATCAGATTGCCGACTTGAACGGGGATGGCATACGCGATGACGGTTCGGACCGTTATGTCGCCGGTCAGGTGACACCGAAAGTGATGCTGGGCTCCAACATCAGTTTCCGCTACAAGGCTTTCGATGTCTCCATCCAAGTGAATGGCGCTTTCGGCCACAAGATTTTCAACGGCACCTCGTTGACCTATATGAATGTGGGTTCTCTCCCTTATTATAATGTCTTGCGGCAGGCGGTCAAAGAGAAAATCAACGACCAGCTGGTGACCGACTATTGGCTGGAAAATGGAGATTATGTCAATATCGACTATGTGACGGTGGGGTGGAACATCCCTTTGGGCAAGGCCCGTTACGTCCGCAACCTGCGCGTCAGCGCTTCCGTCAACAATGTGGCGACCTTCACGGGTTATTCCGGACTCACGCCGATGCTCAACTCTTCGGTTGTCGATTCCACCTTCGGCCTGGACGACAAAATCTCGTTCCCGGTCTATCGTTCTTATTCCCTTAATCTTAGCATACAATTCTGATGATAAGTATTCAGCATATTCCTTTCCGGCGGGCGGCAACCCTGCTTTTGCTGTCCCTGACGGCCGTTTCCTGCCATTTCCTGGACGAGCAACCCAAAGACCAGTTGGACGAGTCCAAACTGATTACGGATGCCAAGAGCCTTTACCTGGCGACGCTCGGCGACCTCTATGCCCATTTCGGCTCGGATGACGAAGGAGAAGGCATTATGGGTACCGGACGAGGTATTTACGATTTGCAGACCATCACGAGTGATGAGGCCATCATTCCGATTCGCGGAGCGGACTGGAACGACGGAGGCCTGTGGATTCGTCTGTATACGCACACCTGGGAGGCCGGCGAAGCGCCCATCAAGAACGCCTGGAATTATCTTTTCCAGATGATTGTCAAGTCCAACAAGGCCCTGCAGCGGGTGGAAAACTATGCTTCGCTGCTGACGGAAGAGGAAAAGGTGATTTTCACGGCGGAGTTGCGGGCCATCCGGGCGTATATGTATTATTACCTGTTGGATCTGTATGCCCGTGTTCCCTTGATTACCAGTGCGAATGTGGCATTGTCGGATGTGGAGCAATCGGAACGCAGCGAGGTCTTCAACTTTGTGGTAGGGGAGTTGGAGGATGTTCGCCCCCTCTTGCCCCTGGAGCGCAGCAATTACCTGGGGACCTGGTATGGACGTATCACTCGTCCCGTAGTCTTTTGCCTGCTGGCCAAATTGAACCTGAACGCGGATGTCTATCTGGATGACAATTGGACGGACGGGGTGCGTGTCAATCATTCTGAGCGTTACAAGAAATGTATGGATTACTGTGATTCCATCAATCGTTTTCCGGAAGAAGATTATCATTTGTCAAGCAGTTATTCGGAGAATTTCTCTACGGCCAACGAGCGTTCCCACGAGAACATCCTGACGATCCCGATGGATCCGGACCGTTATGCTTCGCAGTTCCAGTATGTTTTCCGTTCCTTGCACTATGACCACGCCGCTGCCCTGGGAATGAGTGGGGAGAATGGCCCTTGCGCCACGCTGGAAGTGCTGGATGCCAACCATTTCGGGCTGGCGGACGAGGACCCGCGTTTCAAAATGAATTATTGGGGTGGAGCCGCGGTGGATGCGAACGGGAAACCGGTCTATTTGAACAAAACCACCCCGCTGGTGTATAAGCCGGAGTCTGTGGAATTGGATCTGAGCGGTTCGGCGGATGAAAAAGTGGCGGGCGCCCGGATGAAAAAATATGACTACGACCCCAACTGTACGACAGATGGCAAAAAGATACACAACGATCTGGTCGTTTTCCGTTATGCGGATGTGTTGCTGATGAGGGCTGAAGCGATGGCGCGTTACGGCGAGGATCCGACGGCGCTGGTCAATATGGTGCGCGCCCGCGTGGAAGCGTCTCCGCTTGATTCGGCCAGTCTGGATGATATTCTCCGGGAGCGCTTGCTGGAACTCTGTTGGGAGGGGCATCGCCGTCAGGATATGGTCCGCTTCGGGGTATTTGGGGCAGACCGCCGTTCGAGGGCGCAGTTGCCCGGCGAGGAAAATGGCTATACCACGGTCTTTCCCATTCCCGCCGATGCCATTGCCGTCAACCACAATCTTGAACAAAATAAGGGGTATGAGTAGGACGGAGACTTTAGCGGATAGAACGAACCCATTCGCCGGACGGCTGCTGCCGCGGGCGGAGGACGGGCACAAAGGCGATTTCGGCCGTTTGCTCATTGTGGCCGGATGCCAAGAGATGCCGGGCGCGGCTTTGCTGGCAACGGGCGCGGCTTTGCGTTCCGGTTGCGGATTGGTGACGCTCCATTCTACCGAAAGGGCGCTGCAGGCGGCCGTAAGCACTTATCCTGCGGCCAAACTCTCCGAAGACCCTAGGGAATATGTTAGCGAGGTACCGGCTCTCGACGAGTACGATGCCATTGCGGTCGGTCCCGGACTGGGACAAGAAGCGGAGACCCAATCCGCCCTGTCGGATTTGCTCTGGATGGTCCGAGACTGGAATGATATCTATCCCGACAAGCAGAAAAAACTGCTGCTGGACGCAGACGCCCTGAATTATTTGGCTCTTCATCCTGACATGCTATCCATTCTCCCGCACAAGACTGTCCTGACTCCGCACGCGGGCGAACTGGGACGGCTGCTCCAAGCGCCGACCGCGCAAATTACTGACGAACGCGTGACGGACTTCTGCCGTCAAACAGCCTGCGTTCTAGTGAGAAAGGGGCCTCATACAAGAATCTATACGAACGAGGGCCTTGCCTTTGTCAACGATACGGGCAATGCGGGACTTGCCAAAGGCGGCAGCGGCGATGTGCTGACCGGATTGGTGGGCGGACTGCTTGCCAGGGGCTACGATGCGTTGACGGCGGCCGAGTTGGGCGTCTGGATTCACGGGGCCGCCGCTGATTACTTGACGGCGGAGCGTACGGCGGAAGCCTGGGATGCCGGCGACCTCCTCGCCCATCTGTGGGTGGGATTCAGACGATTGATGGAAAATTGACTGTTAAATATTGAATCTGATGAACACGATTTGGATAGTGCTGCCCATTCTGACGCTGCTGATGTTTGATTTGGGGCTGACTTTGCGCTTGGGCGATTTTGTAAAAGTTTTCCGGACCCCCCGTCCCATTGCGGTGGCGCTATTCGGTCAGTTGGTTCTGCTGCCGCTGCTGGCTCTTGCGCTCGCGCTTCTGTTCCGCTTGCCGCCGGTCTTTTTTATCGGCCTGGTGCTCATTGCCTGCTGCCCGGGCGGAAGTTCTTCCAATGTATTCTCCCGGCTCGCCGGGGGTGATGTTGCCCTCTCCGTCACGCTGACGGCTCTCAGCAGTATCATCACGCTGCTCACCATTCCTTTCATTATGTCCTGGACCACCTCTCTGGTAGGGGAGACAGCCGGGATTTCCCTACCCGTGGGCAACCTGATCGGGCAGAACCTGTTGTTGATGCTGCTGCCCGTACTATTGGGCATCGGTCTCAACTATGTCTGGCCGAAAGGGGCAGGAAAAGTGGACCGCGTGCTCGCCAAATTGGCTTTCCCGCTGCTGCTCGTGCTGATAACGGTCTTTTATGTCCAGCACCGGGTGACCATCCTGCAAAATATCGGTACGCTCGGATTGTGTGTGACGCTCCTTATTCTGCTGGCCATCGGCTGCTCCGCCCTCTTGTCCCGTCTGGTGAAAAACAACGCTCGCCAGCGTCGGACGGTCGTCATCGAAGTCGGTATGCAGAACGCCGCCCAGGCCATCGCCATCGCCTCCAGCCCCCTGGTCTTTGCCAACGAAGAAATGGCCATTCCCGCCATCCTCTACTCCCTGATGATGAACATCGTCCTACTCATTTATGTGGGGGTTACACGGAGGCGGAAGTAGGGGCTTGTTGCACCTAACACACTTTCTAATAGCGATTTATGCAAAAGGATCTACTCGAAATCGGGTAGGTCCTTTTGTTTATTCTTCTGATTTTAAGTGGGGTGTCTGCTGTTGTTCTATAGGCTCGAAGCGGGGAAAGACCTTGCCGTCCCGCTCTACCATTCCGAAGAACATATCGTAGGGGCGCACCCAGAAGCCCTTTTCTCCATACATCGCCTGATATACGACCATCTTTTCCAGTGTCTCGCTATCGTTGGCGATGCAAATGAGTTTGTAGATATTACCCTTGAAATGCCGGTAGTACTGAGAATTTGCCATGATCATGATGTTGAATATATTTGGCACGAAGATACGGAATTTAGGGCAAAGGTCATTGTATCTTCAGCCCTGCCGGTCAATTTTTCACCGA
>CADAFY010000104.1 GCA_902787255.1 uncultured Bacteroidia bacterium | reverse complement strand
GGGTCCGGATGGGAAATGAAAGTCCCGTCCTTTCCCAACAAAAACGCCATCGCCCCCTCGTAAGGCACAATGGAAGACAAGTGGCTGGAAAGCGCATCCAAAGAGATATCCGCCGTCGTGATGGCATACACCTCGCCCTTCTCGTTTTTCACGGGCACCGAACAGGTCGTCATCGGCATTTCTCCCCCTCCTTCGTCAAAATAAGGTTCGCTCCAGCAGACACGCCCCTGCTCATAGGGGTCCGCAAACCATTCCATCGAGAAATAATCGTAGGACGGGTTGCCCATCTGTATCGTCCGGACTTGATGGAGAGAGTCCCGATAGGAATAAGGCGAGAAATAGTGTCCTTTGCGAGGATAGAAATCAGGGATGAAGGCAATGGCGCAGCCGGCAATCTGCTCGTTGTTCTCCACGATATGGCTCGTGATGCCAAACATCGCATCCGGCTGGTCCTTTTTTTCTTGGACCATCCACGCGACATTTTCAGGAATGATGGCCGTCGATTGCATCACTTCTTCAATATCCTCGATGACTTTTTGCAAGGATAATTCGGCCGATTGAATCACCTGAAACCGCAACCGGTCGAACACATAGAACACAGTCCCTACCAGCAGGGCCAATATCAGGACAAGGGAAGTAATAATGCCGACCAGTCCCAGGCGGCTTTTATCAATTTTCATTCAGAATTATTTTTATACCTTTGCAAAGGTAATCATTTTTTGCCTAATTGCAGGCCTGTATGAAAACGATTCTGTACGTTCACGGTTTGGGTGGAGGGAGCGACAGCCGCATCCCGGGAATTCTGGCGGAACGCTATGCTGCACGCACGGAGGCCCTGGAAAGTGTGCGCATCGTGTGCCGCACCTACGATTTTGACCCGGACCGGGCTGCGGCGATGCTGGAAGCGCTGGTGCAGGAAGTGCAGCCCGACCTGATTATCGGAGAATCCCTGGGCGCCGCACAAGCCTTGCGCATCCCCTATCTGATTCCTTGCCGGACAAGCGACGGCTCAGTGCAAGCGTGGAAAGCCGTACCGCATCTGTTTGTCTCCCCCTCCCTGGGTGCCCCGCTGTGGATGGGAAAACTAGCATTTCTGGCCCTGATTCCGGGCATTCGTCCCTTGTTCAATCATATTTACAGACCCCGGCCGGGCGACAGGCAGGTGGCCGATTTCAAGTATGCAACGCTAAAAAAGTACCGTGCGCACAATCGCATAGCCTTGGAAACGGCACAAAAGGGGCTGGAAGATGCAGCCGCCCAACCCTATTTCGCTTTTTTCGGCACGAAAGACCACTACCGGAAAAGCGGCGTGGTGTCCATAGGAAGATGGGAAAAATGCTTCGGAAAAGATTCGTACGCCCTGTATGAAGGGACGCATTTTATGGAAGAAGAATATATCGATTCAATGCTGATACCCCGCATTGACGCCCTACTTCATCTTTAGCCACTTCCACAAGTCCTTGAAACTCCCCTTCTTGCCGAACATCAAGATACCCACCTTGTAGATTTTGGCGGAAAGCCACGCGCACAGCAGCACCGTCAAGATGAGCAAAACAATGCTGACGGCCAGTTCCCACACGGGTACACCGAAAGGCAGACGGGCCAGCATCACGATGGGAGAAGTGAACCAATGGCCGCGAACAGGGAGGCGTACAGGAGATAGCCAAAGAAGAAAAAGATAAAGAAGCAGAGAATGATTTCGCCCCAAGGCATCGAGCCCAAGGTCGTCAGCAAGTCGCCGGCAGACGAGACCGACACATCGGGATGCATTCCCATCGCCCCGGAATCGGCCATTCCCGACATCGCCTGCACATTTTCCTGCGTAAAAATGTCTTTCCCCAACAGGCCGCCGGCCACACCGACCAAGGCCACGGTAAGGATAATCCACAGCGAGAACTGCGTCAAGGCAACGAGCGCCACGCCGATGATTTTGCCGAACATCAGTTCTGTGGCCCGCACAGACGAAATCAGCACCTCCACCACGCGGCTGGATTTCTCCTCGATGACGCTCGACATCACCCCGCCGCCGAACAAGGAGATAAACAGGAAAATCATCATACCCAAAATCATCGACACCGTCATAAAGACACCCGATTCTGACACGGTCTCATTGCCTTTTTCATCGAGGGTATAGGAGCGCAAGTTCACAGCCGGCTCCAGATTCTCGACAATGGCCGGCAGCTGCGCGATGCCATAATCATCGATACGTTTGTCTTTAATAGCCTGTCGGAGGCAGTCCTGCAACTCCCCTTTCAGTCCTTCGCCGAGGGGTTTGAGCGAATAGCACTCCGCCTTCAGGTTGAAAAGACTGTCCGCAAGCGGCGTAACGACCAACAGTACATCCTGCTCGGAAGACGGCAATGCGGCTTTCAAAGAATCAAGAGAAGCATCGGCAGAACAAAAGGTATAAGTCGCCAAGGCATTGTCCGTCAGGTAGGGCTGCATCACGGCACTGCGGTCCAGCACCTCGACCCGCTTGCTGTCTTCCTTGGCGAACAGCATAATGAGCGCCGGAAGAACGGTCACTGCGGCAAACAGGACGGGCACCAGAAAAGTAATCAGCAGAAAAGATTTCTTCTTGACCTTATTCAGATACTCGCGGGCAATGATAACGCGTATGGTATGCAGGTTCATGACTGGACAAGACTAATGAAAATATCGTTCATCCGGGCAGTAGTTTCGCTGAAAGACAGGATATTGACCCCCTGTTCCAACAACGCCGTCAGCACAGCGGCATTGTCCGCGCCGGGTGCCGGAGCAAGCAAGGCCACACGATGGTCTTCTCCTTCTTCGTCTGAGACCAGGTCGAAGACAGCCGGGACAGGCTTTAGGGGCGTTCCCGTGTATTCCACGCTGCGCCGGTGCTGTCCATAGTCCCGGCGGATGGCATCCACGCTTCCGCTGATGACGAGCCGCGACTTATTAATCAGGGCGATATTGTCACACAACTGCTCGACCGACTCCATATTGTGGGTGGAAAGCAAAATGGTCGCCCCTTGTTCCTTCAGGGCCAGAATCTCATCGCGTATCAATTGGGCGTTCACCGGGTCAAAGCCCGAGAAGGGCTCATCCAAAATCAGCAGAGAGGGCCTGTGGACCACCGTCGTAATGAATTGCACCTTCTGGGCCATCCCCTTGGAAAGTTCTTCCACCTTTTTGTTCCACCAGGAAGAAATCCCGAACTTTTGGAACCATTTTTTCAATTCGGCGGCAGCGTCCGAAGCGCTCATCCCCTTGAGTTGGGCCAGGTACATCGCCTGGTCACCCACTTTCATTTTGCGGTAAAGTCCCCTTTCTTCGGGCAGGTAACCGATGCGGGCCACATCCTCCCGGGTGATGGGACTGCCGTCGAAGAGCACGATGCCTTCGTTCTGGACCAGAATCCGGTTGATGATGCGAATCAAGGTAGTTTTCCCGGCCCCGTTCGGTCCCAGCAGGCCAAAAATCTGTCCCCGGGGTACTTCCAGGGACACATCATCGAGCGCCGTTTTGGGGCCGAACTTTTTGCTGATATGCTGACAGGAAATCAGGCTCATTGGGTTAATATCTTACTGATGAGTTCCACGCACAACCCGGCCTGGTCAATATCGCCCCCGTCACCGCCTTTGGCGAGATAGTCGTACTCTTTCAAAAGGGCGATGACATTCATACACTGGGCTTTCGACCACAATCCGACCGCCGTGTCATATTCTCGGACAAAATACGGGGCTACGCCCAGAAAAGGCCCCCGCTCGGCCGGAGCAAGGCTGTTCCGGGCCACGGAATAACGCAGAATACGGTAGAAATGCGTATACAGCATTGCGATTTGCGGAATCAGGGAGAAATTTTTGACCGTCGCCATATTGGCCGCAATCTGCAGGGCTTCCCGTCCCTTACGGGCCGACAGGGCTTTCGTCAACTCGAACACGCTCATCTGGCGGCTCAGTCCGATGTTCTCCTCGATGTCTTCCACCCGAATTTGCGTTGCTCCCTCGGGCAGGTTCTTCCGCATCTTTTCCGTCTCCAACGCCACCTTTCCAAGGTCCGTCCCGGCATATTCCGCCAACAATGCCGCCGCATCGGGGGCAATCTGCAAGCCCAGGGACGCATAATGGCCCGCAATCCAAGAAGTCATCTTGTAATCCGGCACCGGCGCCGACTCCAGCACGACACCCGACTTCTGGGCCGCCTTGTACAGTCCACGCCGCTTGTCCGCCTTGGCGCCCCGCAGGCAAAGCACGAAAATGGTGCTGTCCAGCGGATGTTCACAATAAGAAGCGAGCGATTCATAGTCCCTCATCATCTGCGCTTCCTTGACCATCACCAACTGGCGTTCGGCAAACATTGGATAGCGTTTGGCCGCCGTCTCTACATCGTCCGCCGTGACATCGGCCCCATAACAGACCGTCTGGTTGAAATCGCGTTCCTCTTCCGGGATGGCACACTGCAGAATGGCATCGGCCACCTGATCGATGTAATAAGGTTCCTCCCCCATCAACAGATACACAGACTTGAAGATGCCCTTGCGGACATCTTCAATGATCTGTGCTGCGACGGAAGCCGCATCTTGCGTTGCTGCTTTAGCCATTCGTCCGGATAGAAAAAAAACCTATTCGTTGCGTTTTTCCTTCATCCGCGTGAGTTTTTCCTTCAGGATATCCACGCATTCGTTGACGGCGGTCTCGAAGGAATTCGCGTTGCGCTCCACGACCACGCTGGTACCGGGAACGGCGACATTCATACGCACGTTCTTGTTGGCGTTGTCGCTCAGGAGGGAAAACTTCACATCCACAGACAAGACGGGGTCGTAGAACTTGTCGAGTTTGGACACCTTCTTCTCGGTGAATTCAAGCAGTTTGGCATCGGCGTCAAACTTGATGGACTGGACATTGATGGTCATAATTACCTCCTTTTTTTTGCCCTGGGATGGGCGGATTGATAAACTTTTGACAGTTGGGCGATGGAATTGTGCGTATAAATCTGGGTCGCCGCCAGCGAAGCGTGTCCGAGAAGTTCCTTGATTGAATAGAGGTCTCCCCCTTCGCTCAAGACTTCCGTGGCCAGCGAGTGCCGCAGCACGTGGGGAGAAAGCCTCCCGCTGATGCCCTCGGCCGCTCCCAACTCCGCTTTGACCGCCCTGTCCACAAAGGATGGATACAATTTTCCTCCGGCAGGCGTCAGCAGCAGCGGGTCTCCCGACCCATACGGACGCTCCATCAACATCTCAACTGCTTCCAAATATACTAAAATTTCTTCAATTAAAGAAAAAACAAGCGGAATTGTGCGCATTTTATCGCCTTTTCCCCGCACTTGAAGCACCTTTCGGCTCGGATCAAAGGATGCGCGCGTGAGGGAAATGAGTTCCGCCCGGCGTATGCCCGTCGAATAGAGAATGGAAATAATCAGGCGGGAAAGCCGACGCATATAGGCTTCCTTGGCTCCCTTGTTGCGGACCAAATCCCCTTTCTGTCCCGCGTGCAGTTGCAGGGACTCGCGGCCGGCCCACCAGGCGGTCTCTTGAAAATACTTCTCCAGCGCATCGTCACGGTAAAATTCCGGCAGCCGCTGCTCCTGCTTGGGCCGTTTGACCACCGAGACAGGATTGGATGCCAACAACTTGCGGGAAATAAGATAATGGCAGAAACTGCTCAGGGCGGACAGGTGCTGATTGACGGTGCGAGGCTTCACCCGGCAAGCGTCCAGCAGATGAACCTCATAGTTGCGGATTTGCGTCGGGGTCAAGGCCTTGAGCAAGGCTTCGTCGGGAACTTCCGGCAAGTCATCGCCCGAGCCCGCAGCATCCGCGTCCGCTCCAGCCCCCGCGTCCACGCAATAGCGGACAAATCCTTTCAGGACTTCTTCATAAATCTCCGCCGTCCTGGAAGAATAACGCCGCACATAACGCAGGTAATCAATACACTAACACAAGGCGTGTCTAATGCCCAAGCCGATGCTGATGCGGCACAAGATGCGGCACAAGATGCATCTGATGCTGCGGCACAAGCACAGGATCAAGCAGGACAGGCAAGCCAGACCGCCCAACAGGCAAGCGATGATGCATCCACTGCAAACGGGAATGCGACACAGGCGTTGAATATCGCAAATAACCTTAGCACTGGAAATGGAAACCTGTTGCGAAATAGCGGATTCACTGGGGACTATCTGGACGAAAACGTTGCTCCGTTGTCAAACGTGAATGATGGAACGGAAATGTACTCAGATCCCTTCGACCACTGGACAACCACGAATGCTCAAGTAATAATCAGTGCCGATAGTGTTACTGGAGCGGCTGCCGTTCTGAGCAACGGAGGTCTGGAACAGACACTTGATGTCGGAGTGGAACAGGGGAAACCGTATGTCTTTTCCTTCAAAGGGAAGGGATCATCCCTTCATTTCTCAGTCGGAGGGTATGAGGAAACAGTCTCGTTAAGCGGGACAGTCCAGAGATACAACGTCAAGTTCACGGCAGCAAGTTCAAGCACGGCTTTTGCGATAACTGGATCGACATGCACGGTCATGGAGTTGCAACTCATCGAAGGAAACATTCCGTTTAATAACTGGATGAATAACCCGAAGGACAACGATAAGTCGCTTGCGTATTTC
>CADAFY010000103.1 GCA_902787255.1 uncultured Bacteroidia bacterium | reverse complement strand
ATGGTTTGCACCAACGAAGCGCTCTGCATATCTTTCGCAATGCGTTCGACAAAAAGCACATCCTTACGTCCCTCATAGGGCTCTTTGTGGCATTGGCTGACATAGAGTACCGGTAGCGGGTCGCTGCCCTTGACCTTTTCGACACCGAAAGAGGCGACATTCGCGTGGTTGACCTCGTTGAAAGACGCCAGTTTGAACTGTCCTACCTTGGTGAAATCTTTTTTGGACAGTTTGTAAACCGTAGCAATCCCTTGATTCTGGCAACTGACCATATAGTTGCCATAGATATCCATTCCTTGATAGGAATAACCACGCTGCTGGTGATTCATTCCCTGCAGAGGACCCAGATAGCGCGCGTATTGCGCGGACAGCGTCAATCCGAGAAGGAGAGCCAGAAGAAAGCAGGAGATTTTTTTGAGCATAATATCCAATGGTTAAATGATTGAGCGAACGAAAAAGGCAGAAATAAAGCCGCAGCCATAGCCCCACAGTTGCACGAAAGAGGTCTTCACGGAAAGCAGGGCGACCTTTCCGCCATTACGGAAAAGGCTGTCGACAAAAATAAGCAAAGCATAGAACGCCAGCGGCGCGAAGCAGAAAAGGGCTGCCTGAAAATAGCCGGCCAAGAGGAAGAAACCGAAGCCCGCCAGCAAAAGGATGGAACCCAGAGTAAAGAGGGCCGGCAAGATATGGACGGCCTTGAGGCTGTGCGGATGCCGGCGCTCCAGGCGGATGCGGGCCGCTCCGGAATGAAAGACCTGGCGGAAAAAGGCCCGCAGATTCGTACGGCGTTTGTGACACACCCAGGCATCCTTCAGCAACACGCTCTTGTAGCCGGCACGGATAAGGCGGATGCTGAAATCAATATCTTCTCCGTAGCGCATCCCGGAAAATCCGCCCACTTGCTCGAACGCCTTGCGGGACACCCCCATATTGAAGGAACGCGGATGGAATTTTTCCATTTTCTCTCCCCCGCCCCGGATGCCGCCGGTGGTAAAGAAGGAAGTCATCGAATAACTGACGGCCTTCTGCATCGGGCTGAAATCGTCCCCGGCCCGGTCCGGACCGCCGAATACATCGCATCCCGTCCGGGCGATGCCCTCCTTGACCGCCGCTACATAGCCGGGCGGCAGCACACAGTCCGAATCCAGAAACACGAAGAAATCCCCCTGTGCAAGCGCCGCCCCCTCGTTGCGCGAAAGGCCCGGGCCCGTATTGGGCTTGGAATGGTAGCGAATAGTGAGCGATGGCGTTGCGTCAGTTTGCAGGCCGGTCTGACAGGACCGGACGATGCCTTCGGAAGTATCCGTCGACCCGTCCTCCACCACAATCACTTCAAAATCACGGTCTGTCTGCCCTGCGAGCGAAGCCAGCAATTCCCGCAATTCCTCGGGACGATTGTACACCGGTATGATGATGCTCAACAACTCGTGCGCAAGTTTTCTTTAAAAGTCGTCGTCTTCCATCCCCAAGGCCACCTTGGCCTCTTCGCTGAGACGGCTCTTGTCCCAAGCCGGCTCGAAAACCAAGTCAATGTCCACGCTGACCACGCCCGGAACATCCTCGACGGCCTGTTTCACCTGGGCCAGCACCTCGTCCGCCATCGGGCAGTTAGGCGCCGTAAAGGTCATCTGAATATAGACCCGGTGCTCTTCATCCACCCGCAGTTCGTAAATCAGCCCCAGGTCATAGATATTGACCGGGATTTCCGGGTCATAAACGGTCCGCAGGGCCAGTACGATATCTCTTTCCAAATTCATATTCTCCATAGTAAATTCTCTCGCTCAAGCTTGTGTCCGGGCGGCCGTCTCAGCCAGTTGCCGTATGGTCTGCATCATTGACAGAAGACCGTTCTGGCGCGTGGGAGATAGGTTCTCGCGCAGGCCGATTTGGTCGATGAACCGGTCATCCGCCTGCAGGATTTCTTCGGGCGTACGGTTGGAATAGACATCAATCAGCATCGCAATGATGCCCCGAGTAATGATGGCATCGCTGTCCGCCGAAAACACCACCTTGCCGTCGACCGTCTGCGCATCCAGCCAGACGCGGGACTGACAACCCTTAATCAGGCGTTCATCCGTCTTTTTCTCTTCCGGGAAGGACGGAAGGGCCTTGCCCATTTCAATCAGGTATTCGTATTTATCCAGCCACTCGTCAAATTCCGAGAAAGCCTCCACCAATTCTTCCTGTTTCTGCGCTATCGTCATACTATCGCAAAAGATTGATTGCCTTGTCCAGGCATTTGATAAAACTTTCGGCCTCTTCCATCGTATTGTAGGGGGCCAGTGAAGCGCGCAGCATTCCGCTCACCCCGAAATGACGGATGACCGGCTCGGCGCACATCAGGCCGCTGCGCACCGCAATGCCCATCTTGTCCAGCACCTGCGCCGCATCTTCGTGATGCACCCCGTCAATCGTAAAAGAGAACACCCCCGCACGGCGGTATGCGGCAGGGCTTGCTTCACCGGTGAGCACCGCCTGGCCGGCCGGGTTCCCTGTATCTCCGTACAGACGCACATCCCCGCGGGCGCGCAAAGCATCTTCCAGATAGGAACAAACGGCCTCATAGGAAGTTGCTATTTCAGGCTCCCGGGCCAGCAACGCCGTCTCGAAAGCCTCCGGGAAAGTGGCAATAGCTGCAAAATTGCCCGTGCCCGCCTCGAACTTGTGCGGAAGGCCGGCGAAATCCGCGTGCGAGAGCGTCACCGTGCCCACCATCTCCCCGCCGGAGAGGAAAGGCGGCATCTGCTCCAGCCAGCGTTTCTTACCATACAATACGCCCGTTCCCGTCGCCGCATAAACCTTATGCCCCGAAAAGGCGTAGAAATCACAATCCATCGCCTGCACGTCCACCCGCTCGTGAACGATGCCCTGGGCCCCGTCCACCAGCACCGGCACGCCGGCCGCGTGGCACAGACGAATCACCGCCTCCACGGGATTGACCAGACCCAGCACATTGCTGATATGCGTCACGGCCACCAGTTTCACCCGCTGCGAAGCGCCTTCCGCATCTGCGCCGTATTTTCCTTCTGCGAGCAGCCCTTTCAACACCGACAGGTCCCAATGGCCCTTGTCATCAATGGGCAGAATCTGCAGACTCGCCCCCGTACGCTCACACAGCAATTGCCACGGCACCAGGTTGGAATGATGCTCCCCTTCTCCGACAATGACGGTGTCGCCCGCCTTGACGAAGGCCTGGCCGAAACTGTACGCCACGGTATTGATGGCCGCCGTACAGCCGGAAGTAAAGATGATTTCTTCCCGGGAGCCCGCGTTGATGAACGCCCGCGCCGCTTCCCGCGCCTGCTCGTAGGCATCCGTCGCCTCAGCCGACAACTTGTGCACCGCCCGATAGATATTGGCGTTGCTCTCCTGTGAGATGCGCACCCACTTGTCCACAACGCTTCGGGGACGCTGCGAAGTCGCCGCATTGTCAAAATATACGAGGCTTTTCCCGTACACCTTCCGCATCAGTATCGGAAACAATTCCCGGAACTCCCTTGTCGTCATTTTCCTTGATTTTTCTGGCGTTCGGAAATGGCCTTATGGTATTCCTTGGCCATACGCTGGTGCTCGGAATAAGAGGCGGCGAAACGGTTGGTCCCGTCAAAGGCAGGATTAGCGCTGAAATAAAGATAATTTCCCTCGGCCGGATTGAGGACAGCATCGATGCAGGCCTTCGGCGGCACACTGATCGGGCCGGGAGGCAGACCGGGATACATATAGGTATTATAGGGTGAATCCACCTTGAGATGGGTCCGGAGCACCCGGTTCAACTTGTAGTCATACAGGTAGCAAATCGTCGGACAAGCCTGCAACTTCATATTCTTATCGAGACGGTTGAGATAGACCCGCGCCACATACGGATATTCATCCTTGCGGTTCGTCTCGCCCGATACGATGGATGCGAGTATGGACACCTCCATCGGCGTCAATTTCAGTTTCTGCGCCTTTGCCTGCCGCGTTTCATTCCAGAACGCGTCATACTCCTCGTAGAAGCGCTTGAAAATCTCGTAAATCGTCGCATTCCAATACATCTCGTAGGTGTCGGGCAAAATCATACTGTACACATTGCGCGAGTCAAAGCCGAACTGCGCCAAAAACGCATCGTCATTGAGCGCCTCCATCACCTGGACCGAGTCCACCATCATCTGCGTCCCGATCAGGCCGGCCAGGCGTTGCTTGGTCCGGATGGTACCGGAAAGCGTCAGTTTGCAAGGACGCTGCCAGCCCCGCTTGATCATCCGCGCCATCTCGATACTGGAGTGTTCCTGCTTGATCTCATAGCGGCCGATGCGCAGATGATGCTCCATATCCTCGGCGCGGAATGCCCGCTTGAGGCTGCTGTAACTCTTACAAAGCGTGTCGCTCTCAAAGCGTTTCAACAGTCCTTCCGTCGTGCAAGTATCGGAAATAAAAAGTACGAAATCCCCCCGGAAATTGGACATTTTATGGTCGCGGATATAAAAGCCGCCGAACACCAGCAGGCCTGCCGCCACCGCAATAGCGGCAGCCAGCAAGACCTTCATCCGAGGTGAATAAGTTATTTCTTTCTTCATTATCTTAATTTAATGGCGTCGCCCTCGTCCAAATAATAATTCGCCGTCAGGCCGTTTCGCTTGAGTATACTTTTGAGCGTCACCCCATAGCGCTGGGCAATACCCCAAAGCGTCTCATCCGAAGACTCGACGATGTGCATATCCAGGCCGCGGGCCGTGTGTGTTTTCTTGGCGTGAACATACACAACTTCGCCGACCGCAGGCTGACGGGAACCTTTCTTCAAATCATTAAAACGGTAGATCTCCGACGAGAACAAACGGAAATCCGCGGCAATCGATTCGTAGGTCTCTCCTTCCATCGCATAGACGAAGGGCACGCCGTTCTTGGAATAAACCTGCCGCTCCAGACTGAAAATAAAATCGTGGCTGTCCACTCGCTGCGCTTCTTCCAGGCGCTGGGGAGGACTGGGCGGGCCCAGNNNCCGTCAGGCGTACGCACCTCGCCCGGTTTCATCTTATCATAACGGTACAACTGATAGCGTTCGATGATTCCGATGAGTTTGGTCGGATAGGCAGGGTCCGTCGCATAACCGGCTTTCTTCAAACCATACGCCCAACTCTTATAATCTGTCAGTTCGTAGTCGAAAAGGAATTTATACCGGTCACGGTAACGCAGGAAATCGGAGTGGTCACGATACGAATCCGCCACGGTTTTGTACTTGCGGAAACACTCGTGTTTGGCATCGTCATCCCGGAAAACACGCTCCCCTTTCCAATCCCGGTGGCACTTGATGCCGAAATGGTTGTTGGCATACACCGCCAGGAAAGACTGCCCCGCAGAAGATTCAATCAAGCCCTGGGCCAGCGTGATACTGGCCGGAATACCATTGTGGTACATTTCATCCACGGCAGTAGCGGCATAGCGCTCAATATATCCTTCCTGCGGCGTACTGGCCGCAAAAAACACGGATGCTGCGAGAAGTACAAACAATAACTTTTTCATAACCTGCAAATATACGAATAAGCCGAGAGAAAATCAAATTCATTTGTTTGTCCGACGTTCCCGCCGATTTGCAAAAAAGAGACCGGCCCGACGGACCAGTCTCTTTACAAATATTTGAAAGTCGGATTATTCGCCTTTCTCGAGTTTCTCCTTGAGGGCGGCCAACGCGTCGATATCACCCAGGGTAGTCTTCTCGACGTTGTTGTTGATGATCTTGACCGCTTTGTCGGTGGAAATACCTTCGGAAGCAGGTTTCTCAGCCTTCTTCTCAGCAGCGGCATAGGTCTTCACGTGCGAGAGAACGGCGGTTTTGGTCTGTTTCTTCAAACCGACCACCTTGAAGGAGAGGGTCTCGCCGACGGCAGGGGTGCTGCCATCTTCCTTGACCAGATCCTTGGCGGAGCAAACACCGTCAATGCCGTCGAGGGCAAACTTGGCGTTGCCTTTCTCATCGATGGAAGCAATGGTCGCCTCGACGACGGAACCCACGCTGTACTTGCTTTCGATTTCATCCCAAGGGTTGGGGGTCAGCTGTTTGTGACCGAGGGAAAGCTTGCGGTTGGCCTCGTCGATGTCGAGGATGATGACTTCGATCTTGTCACCGGTCTTGACGATATCGGAAGGATGATTGGGCTTGCTCCAGGAGAGGTCGCCGGTGTGGATCAGACCTTCCACGCCTTCTTCCAGTTCGGCGAAGACGCCGAAGTTCGTCACATTGCGGACGAGCACCTCGTGTTTGCTGCCGACGGGATATTTGGTTGCAATGCTGTCCCAAGGGTTGGGGGTCAGTTGTTTCAGACCGAGAGACATCTTCTTCTCTTCGCGGTCAAGGGTCAGAATCTGGGCTTCCACCTCGTCACCGACCTTCAGGAAGTCCTGGGCGATGCGCAGACGGGGGCTCCAGCTCATCTCGGAAACGTGGATAAGACCTTCAACACCCGGCTCAATCTCCACGAAGGCGCCGTAGTCGGCGATGAGCACGACTTTACCTTTGACTTTGTCACCGACTTTGAGGTCAGGATCCAAAGCGGACCAGGGATGAGGAGTCAGCTGTTTCAGACCGAGAGCGATGCGTTTCTTGGTCTCGTCGAAATTGAGGATAACGACATTGATTTTCTGGTCGAGGGCGACAATCTCTTCGGGATGATTGACACGGCCCCAGGAGAGGTCGGTGATGTGGATGAGACCGTCCACGCCGCCGAGGTCGACGAACACACCGTAGTTGGTGATGTTCTTGACGGTACCTTCGAGGACCTGACCCTTCTCGAGTTTGCTGATGATTTCGCTCTTCTGGGCTTCCAACTCGGCCTCGATGAGGGCCTTGTGGGAAACGACCACATTGCGGAACTCGGAATTAATCTTGACAATCTTGAAGTCCATGGTGGTGTCCACAAACTGGTCGTAGTCACGGATGGGCTTGACGTCGATCTGGCTGCCCGGGAGGAAGGCCTCGATACCGAACACATCCACGATCATACCGCCTTTCGTGCGGGTCTTGACATAACCTTTGACGACTTCGTCCTTGTTGAACGCGTCGTTGACCATATCCCAAGAACGAAGTTGACGGGCTTTCTTGTGGGAAAGGATGAGCTGGCCTTTCTTGTCCTCGGTGTTCTCCACGAACACTTCCACTTTGTCACCGACTTTCAGATCGGCATTGTAGCGGAATTCGGGGGCCATAATGACGCCTTCGCTCTTGTAGCCGATGTTGACGACAACCTCGCGTTTGGTGATGGCGGTCACGGTTCCTTCCACGACCTCACCTTCCTGCACGCGGGAAAGCGTTTGGGCGTACTGCTCTTCGACGGCCTTCTTGTCACCGCCGTAAGACTCTTCGTTCTCGAAAGCGTCCCAGTCGAAGTCCTCGGGAGCGACGGACTTGTTGGAAACGGCTTTCGCGGGTTCTTCTACTGCAACAGGAGCCTCTTCAACGAGGTTTTCTTCCTGCATCAGTTCTTTGTTTTCTTCC
>CADAFY010000102.1 GCA_902787255.1 uncultured Bacteroidia bacterium | reverse complement strand
CCGAGGCCCTGCGCGCCCAAGCCGAAAGCGCTCTTCAGCAGGCATTCGGTCCCGACACCTGCCTCACCCTGGTATTCCGGGCTACTAAGTAAGAAGGCTATCTTTCTCCGCCGAACCAGGCGACACTGTTTTTCTCTCCGGCAATCCAGACGCCGTCTCCGGCTGCGAAGCACAAGTCACCGGAAGGATTGGTAATCATCTCCTCGCCCCGCAGGATTGCGACGACCATACAGCCGGCATCACGGAGCCGGACTTCCCGCAAGGTCTTCCCCGTCAGGAAGGAAGAATCGTCCAGCACGAAGCATTCCAGGCTGAACTCCGCTTGCTCTGCCTTATCCACATCAACCGTTGCGCTCATCAATTCGGTAAAACGGGCCAATTGCTCGCTGGTTCCGATGGCCAGCAGCACATCCCCCGGATAAATGACCTCATCGGCAGAAGGAATGAGAATATTGCATTTGCCGCGGATAATCTTGATGATATTCGCCCCGGACTCCGTACGGATAGCGATATCCCGCAAGGCTTTGCCGGCATAGACGGACTCCTGCGGCACCGCCACCCGTTGTGAACGGATATCGTAGGCGGACAATTTACGCTGCACGGAAGAGGCAATCGGACGCTCCTTGCGCGCTTGGATTTCTTTTTGGTTGAGGTTCTCGAAGAAACGGTCCTCGATGCTGGCAAATTTGTGGAAATTCACGCGCAGCACCAGGAATATGGTCAGGAACAGGATAATCACGCCCAGAATGGCGGCGCCGGACAACTTGACATTGGACAGGACGACCGTAACGCAGAAGGCCAAGGCAATCAAGATACGCAGGACCATCAAAGCCAATATACGCCAGGTGGCGGCCGGACTTTCCTTCATCAAACGTCCTGCATCCCGCTTGATGGAAGAGCCGGAAATAGCCAGACCGTAGAGGAAAGGAATCATAATAATCAAAGTCACGACAGCCACAATCATTCCCACGAAATCATCCGAAATGGAAGAGAAGATGGAACGAATCAACGGAGGGAACAATTCGTGGGTGGTCATTCCAATGGCCGTGAGCAATACCGAATACAGCAGAATACGCAGTGTATAGGACTTGAGCAGGGAACGCCACTGGTTCGCCTCGGCCTTGGAAGAAGCTTTCTGATTGACATCCTCGTGGTCTACCCGTGCCAACAATTTTTTAGGCAAATGCGCACGCAGAAAACGCTCCATCGGGTCCGCCGCCTTAATCATATAGGGCGTGGTAAAGGTCGTAATCACCGACACCGCGATAATGATGGGGTAAATATCTTCGCGAAGAACGCCCAAATTAGCACCCAGGCCGGCAATGATGAAAGAAAATTCGCCCAATTGCAACAGGCTCATAGATGTGTGGGTGGAGGTGCTCAATCCTTTTCCGGAAAGGGACGCTCCAATCATCGAGAAAAGGAACATAAAGATGACCACCACCAAAATGATAATCAAAATCGGAAGCCAATGTTCCACGATGGCGGACGGTTTCACCATCATACCCACCGAAACGAAGAAAACGGCGCCGAACAAGTCTTTGAGCGGAGCGGTAAGATGGGCAATGCGCTCCCCTTCCATCGTTTCCGACAAAATGGAGCCCATCACAAACGCGCCCAGGGAAGAAGAAAAGCCCAGGGAACTGGCGAGGGTGACCATACCGAAACACAGTCCGATGCTCACCAGAAGCAGGATTTCTTCGGTCAAATATGATTTGAATTTCCGAAGCAGAGTCGGGATGACATAAATACCCACCAGAAACCAAAGAATCAGGAAGAAGAACAATTTCACCATAGCATAGGCCATTTCCCCGCCGGAAAAACGGCTGGACGCCGCCAAGGTGGAAAGCAAGACCATCAGCAACACGGCAATCAAGTCTTCCACGACCAGGATGCCGAAGACCAGGGGCGCATAAGGCTTTTCCTTGAGTCCCATTTCCGTATAGGCCTTGATGATGATGGTTGTGGAACTCATCGAGAGCATACCGCCCAGGAAGACGGCCTCCATCGTATCCCATCCGAGGGCCGTTCCCGTCATCAAGCCGATGACGAACATACCCAGGCAGTTGATACCGGCCGTAATGAAGGCCGCACTGCCCACTTTAAGCAATTTCTTGAAACTGAATTCCAGTCCCAATCCGAACAGGAGGAAAATGATGCCGATTTCAGACCATTGATGAACGGAATGCTCATCCACGATACTCAAGTCTGCGAAGAGCTTTAAATTAGGGCCAATTAGGAAACCGGCAATGATATAACCCAAAATCAGCGGCTGTTTCAACACTTTGGACAGGATGGTGCAAACACCGGATGTCATCAGGATGACAGCCAAATCTCTAACAATATTCAAATCTTCAGACATCGCGTTTTTCTCTTTAGCGTGCAAAGATACGGAAAAAGAAACTATCTTTGCAGTCGGAGTAGATTATTGTGTTATGGATTTGCTTAAACGAAATTTCGGAACGGTCCTGAAAGAATATGCCCTGATTTCCCTCGGGGTGTTGTGTTATGTCACCTCCTGGTCGGTATTCCTGATGCCGCACAACTTTGTGGGAGGCGGCGTGACCGGTATCAGCGCCATCATCCACTATGCGACCAAAGGAAGCATCGGAGTAGGTACGACGTATTTTCTCATCAATCTCGTCCTGCTGGGCATCGGGCTGAAGGTGCTGGGAAAAAGTTTTTCCGGCAAGACCATCTATGCGATGCTGCTGGCCTCGCTGGCCTTTGAAGTCATCCCCAACCTCATCCCCCACGAGTTCATTCAGGAATTCGTCCTCAGCAACGGGAAAATGCTCTGTGCGCTGATTGGCGGCAGCATCGTAGGCGCCTCCATCGGACTGGCATTCTCGCAGGGAGGAAGTACCGGCGGCACGGACATCATCGTCCTGATTGTCACCAAAAAGTACAATGTATCGCCGGGCAGGATGGTGATGCTCATCGACTCCGTCATCATCCTCTCCGCCTTGTTCGTTCCCTCGTTCGACGCGGACGGCAATGCGCTTTCCGCCGCCGCCCGCTTTGCGACGGTCGTCTATGGCTTCATCATCGTCGCCGTGGACGGTTATGCGACGGATTTGATGCTTTCGGGTGCCCGCCAGTCCATCCAGGTGATGATTTTTTCCAAAAAATACAAAGAAATCGCCGATGCCATCGCCTATGATTTCAAACGCGGCGTCACCCTCCTGCACGCCCAGGGTTGGTTCACCAAGACGGAGAAAGACGTCCTGCTGGTCATCACCCGGCGGCGCGACATCACGATGCTGCTGCGCTACATCAAGGTACTGGACCCGGACGCCTTCGTCTATGTGACCAATGTCTCCAACGTGTTCGGCGAAGGATTCGAGCATTTCAAGGAGAAGGGACGCAAGTTATCGGAAAGGGAAAAGACACGCATCTCCGGACAAGAGGAAAATCCATTTTAAAAATACAATGCTATGAATCTGATTCTCGGTTTACTGATTATCGCCATCGGCGCTTTTTGCCAATCAAGCTGCTATGTCCCCATCAACAAAATCAAAGCCTGGAGTTGGGAAAGTTACTGGTTGGTCCAGGGGGTGTTCGCCTGGCTGCTGTTTCCCCTTTTGGGAGCGCTGCTGGCCATTCCGGAAGGTGAAAACCTGTTCGCCCTGCTGGCCGCTCATCCCAAAGCCGCGTTGCTGACCGTGTTCTTCGGAATGCTCTGGGGCGTCGGCGGACTGACCTTCGGATTGAGTATGCGTTACCTGGGAGTTGCACTCGGACAAAGCCTCGCGCTGGGCACCTGCGCCGGTCTGGGCGCCATTCTCGGCCCTGTTTTCACCGGACACGCCAACGACCTGACCGCCGCGGTCATCATCGGGGTCGTGGTGACGCTCATCGGTATCGCCATCATCGGGGTTGCGGGGGCGATGAAATCAGCCAGCCTCCCGGAAGAAGAGAAAAAGAAAGCCATCAAGGACTTTAACTTCAGCAAAGGGATTCTCGTCGCCCTGCTGGCCGGCTTTATGAGCGCCTGTTTCGCCATCGGCCTGAGTTTTGGAGAACCGCTCGCCTGGGAGAACACACCGGACATTTTCAAGAGTCTTCCCGCCACGCTGCTCGTGACCTTCGGCGGCTTTATTACCAACGCGGTTTATTGCCTCTATCAAAACCAGCGCAACCAGACTTGGAGCGATTACAGCCGTGGAGACCTCTGGGGCAACAATCTGCTTTTCTGCGCATTGGCCGGCCTTTTGTGGTACAGCCAGTTCTTCGGACTGAGCCTGGGCAAAGGATTCCTGACAGACTTCCCGGCCCTGATTACCTTCAGCTGGTGCATCCTGATGTCGCTGAATGTGGTTTTTTCCAATGTCTGGGGCATTATCCTCAAAGAATGGAAAGGGGTATCGCGTAAAACGATTGCCGTGCTGGTATGCGGGATCGCCGTGCTGATCATCAGCACCTTCCTGCCGCAGATTTTATAGACTTTCCAGCAAGATTTCGATGAGGCGGGGCTTGGCATAACGGTCGAGTTCCGCTTCTTCTATCCAGCGATAATCTTCGGGAAGCGGCGGCAAGGTGTCCGTCTCCAGCAGATAAAAATCGGCGTAAAGGGTACGATGCGTCAACTGGTGGCGTACCTTCTGGCGCAAAACGCGGGCGGAAGCGGCCCAGGACGGCCATTCGGGACGGAGACCGGGGGCAGCAGGCCCCGCCGCCGCCGAGGTCGGCAAGGCAGGCGACTCGATGAGATACGGCTCCCACAGTCCCTGCCAGATATCCCCGGCGGGACGCTTGTGAATGGCGACGCGCCCCTGACACCTTATATAAATATAGGTCAAATAACGCTCCTTGACAGCCACGGGCTCTTTTTTCACCGGCAAGGTCTCCACGCGCCCCGTATGGAACGCACAACAAGATGCCTGCAAGGGACAATGAAGACAATCCGGAGCGGCTGGCGTACAGACCATCGCCCCGAAATCCATCATTCCTTCGTTGAAATCCCCCGGCCGGTCCGGCGGCAGGAGGCTTTGCGCCAGGGCGGTAAATTCTTTCTTCGCCGCAGTACTGCCCACCGGAGTTTCTATCCCGAAATAACGCGCCAG
>CADAFY010000101.1 GCA_902787255.1 uncultured Bacteroidia bacterium | reverse complement strand
ACCCAAGCCAGGCCGACACCGGTATTGCCGCTGGTCGGCTCGATGATGGTGGCGCCGGGCTGGAGAATGCCCTGCTTTTCGGCGTCTTCAATCATTGCCAACGCAACGCGATCCTTGACGCTGCCGCCCGGATTGAAGGCTTCGATTTTGACCAGCAGTCGGGCCTGTTGGCCGGGAAAAAGATGCACCTCCAACATTGGGGTGTTTCCAATCAATTCGCTCAGCGAATGCGCTATCATTTCGTAAGATTCTTTTTATTTTTTCTGATACAGGTAGCGGCGGATGCTCTTCTTGGGGGTGCGCTCGAAGTCTTCGTCCCGGCATTCAATCCGTTTGACCTTGGAGTAGGAAGGGAGTTGGCGGTTGATTTCGGGAAGCAGCGCCTGCACCTTTTCTTTGACGGCGGCGGCATCCAAGCCCGCTTTCTCGCCGGCGGCGTAGTCGGGATAAATCAGGGCGACCAACGCGCCTTCATCGTCGATGACCAGGCAATCGCTGACCAACGGGAAATTGTTAATGGCATACTCGATTTCCTCGGGATAGATATTCTGCCCGCTCGGTCCTAAAATCATACATTTGGAACGGCCGCGCAGGAAAAGATAGCCGTCCTGGTCCAGGATGCCGATGTCGCCCGTGCGGAACCATCCGTCCTCCGTGAAGGCTTCCGCTGTCGCTTCGGGATTCTTGTAATAGCCGAGGAAGACATTGTCGCCGCGCACTTCCACTTCACCCGGAATGTTGGCCGGGTTCCGGGAGATGATGCGGATTTCCATATTGGGCGCCGCCTGGCCGCAGGAATAGAGCTTGACCTTGTCGTAGTGGGCGTAGGCGATGATGGGAGCGCACTCGGTCATTCCGTAACCGACTGTGTAATGGAACTTGATATCGTGGAAGAATTTCTCCGCCTCAGGGTTGAAGGCGGCACCGCCCATAATGACTTCTTCGAAGCGTCCGCCGAAACTTTGGTCCACTTTCTTGCGGATTTCCTCGCGGATGATGTTGTTGACCACGGGGACACCCAGCAGGAATTTGACCTTCTTGATGGTCTCTTTGATTTTCGTCTTGTAGATTTTCTCGATGACCAGCGGAACGGTGACGATGAGGTCGGGACGGACTTGCGCGAAGGCACCGAGGATAATTTTCGGGCTGGGGGTCTTCCCCAGGAAAATGATGTGGGCACCGTAGGTGATTTCAAAGAGGAACTCGAACATCAGTCCGTACATATGCGCCATCGGGAGCATCGATACCAACGAGTGGTTTTCGTTGAGCCAGGGTTCCGCGACCGTGTGGGCGAAAAAGAGGTTCGAGCCAACGGCCCGGTAGGGAATCATCACGCCCTTGGAGAAGCCGGAGGTGCCGGAGGTATAGTTGATGAGGGCCAGTTCTTCCGCGCTGTCTTCGTAGAAATTGACATCTTCCCGCTTGAGTCCGTAGGGGTAACGCTCTTTGAACAGTTCTTCGCTGCGTGTCAGGGCGTTTTCCATCTCTTTGTTGTTTGCTGAGAAAATTTTAAGACCCTTGACATTGATGATGGCTTCAATGTTGTCGGGGACCTTTCCGTCCAGTCCGCGGAGAATGCCGGCGTCCGTCAGCAAAAGGCGGGCGTCCGAGTGGGCCAGCAGGTTGCGGATGTTGTCCGGGGTGAAATCGTTGAGAATGGGGACGGGTACGGCGCCGTAGGTCATCGTGGCCAGGAAGGCGATGGCCCATCCGGTGCTGTTCTGCCCGCACAGGGCGATTTTGTCTCCGGGAACAATGCCGGCTGTTTTGTAAAAAAGATGGTATAGGGCGATGCGGTTGCACACATCCTCGAAACTGAAAGTCTCTCCGTGCAGGTCGGAAACGGCGGGACGGGTCCAATGGGAGACAAACTCCTCTTGCAATAGTTTATTTACCGAATGAAATTCCATATCTATAGAAATCGATGTTTGTGTTTAACAATTCAATCTACAAAAATAGTAATTTTTTTTTACCTTTGCGGGGTGTCCTTGCGGGAAACGCAGGAAAAGTGTATGCGGCGCGTATTGATTATATCCTATTATTGGCCCCCTTCCGGAGGGAGCGGCGTTCAGCGTTGGGTCAAATTTGCCAAATACCTTCCCGTAATGGGATGGGAGCCGGTCGTCTATACGCCTTCCAATCCCGAAGCCCCCGCGTTGGATGAAAGCCTGGCGGCGGAAGTGAGCGGCGTGGAGGTCATCCGCACCCGTATTCTCGAGCCTTATGGCCTGTATGCGAAATTGTTCCGTCGGGAGAAAGCGGCGGCGCCGAAGGTCAACACCGTGGATGCGGGCAAGCGAAGTCTCGCCGGGCGTATCGCCCTGTGGCTGCGCGGGAATCTGTTTATTCCCGACCCTAAATGTCTGTGGGTGGGGCCCAGCGTGCGTTTTTTGCTGCAGTATTTGCAGGAACATCCGGTGGATGCCATCGTCAGCACCGGACCGCCTCATACGATGCATTTGATTGCCCGTTCCCTGGCCCACAAGACCGGTTCGCCTTGGGTGGCGGATTTCCGGGACCCTTGGACGAAAGTCTTTTATTTCAAGCATCTGTCTTTGACGGCTTGTGCCCGTCGCCGCCACGAAAAACTTGAAAAGCAGGTGCTGGACGAGGCCTCGCGGGTGGTGGCCGTGTCGCCGATGGTACAGGATGAATTCCGCGCGATGACATCAACGCCCGTTGAACTGATTACCAACGGCTATGACGAGGATGACTATGTCCGGACGGGCGGTATGCATAATGCAGCCGGTCCGGCGTGTGCTTCGGCTTCCGAGGACAGGGCTTTCACGCTGGTGCATACGGGCCTTTTTGCCCGGGATGGCATTCCCACCGTCTTGTGGGATGTGCTGGCAGAAAAGTGTGAGAAAGATGCGGAATTCCGGCAGAAACTTCGCATCGTACTGGTCGGAAAAACGGACCGTGAAGTGTTGGAAAGCCTGTCGGCGGCAGGTTTGCAGGAAAAGGTGGTGGACCTGGGTTATCAGCCCCATCCGGTGGCGGTGGCCCGGCAGTTGGAAGCCGATGTTCTGTTGCTGCCTTTGCGCAAAGAGCCGGAATACAAGGCTGTCCTGCCCGGGAAATTGTTCGAATACCTGGGTTCGGGCCGACCTATCCTGGGCGTAGGCGCGCCCGACGGAGCGATGGCCCGCATTCTTCAAGATCTGACGGCTTCTGTCGATGAAACGGCTTCCGTGCCTGAAATGGATGCTGCAGCTCCGGGCTATGCCGTTTATGACTGGGAGGATAAGACCGCGCTGGCGAATTATATGGATAAGGCTTGGGACGCGTTCTGCAAACCAGCGTGTTCGCTTGATTCGTGCGGTCGGACGGGTTCGGATGAGACTTCCGGCGTCTCCGGCAAGCGGCCCCCTCGTCCCGATGTATCCCGTTATTCCCGCCGCAACACCGCTGCGGCGATGGCCCGTCTGCTGGAGGAACTTTGTAACTGATGACTATGAAAAATATACTGAAACAAGCGGCCCTGATGCTGGGCGTCATTCTCTTTTTTGTCGTTCTTTCTTATGTGTTCGTGCCCGAAGTGCTGGACGGAAAGGTGCTCAACCAATCCGATATTTCCCAATGGCAGGGGATGTCCCACGAGATTCACGAATGGAACAAAGAACATCCGGACGACAAGACGCTTTGGACCGGTTCGATGTTCGGCGGTATGCCGACCGTGGGGATGTACGATGATTTCGAAGGGGATTATACGAAGTGGATTTATAAGTTGTTGATGGGACTGGACCGTCCCGTTTCCTTCCTCTTCGTCACCTTGCTGGGCGCTTTTCTGCTGATGCTGGCCTTCGGGATTCATCCCTTGCTGTCGGTAGCCGGAGCAGTGGCCGTCGCTTTCTGCTCCTACAATATGCAGATTATCCAGGTGGGACACAATGCCAAAATGCAGGCCCTCGCCTTTGCGCCCTGGGTGCTGGCAGCGATTGTGTATGCCTATCGTACGGCTTTGGGAGAGTACACGCAGAAGCCTGCCGGTCCGGATGCGTGTCCCGTTCCTGCGCTCAAGGCTATCCTGCCGCGCCTGGGCATCGCCTCCGTGCTTTTCGCTTTGGCGCTGAGTATGAGCTCATTAGTCCTAAGCGTTCCTTCGCGCGCATCATCTCCCAGGAGCCCGATCAGCTGGTGCCGCTCTCTGAGCGCTTCGCCCGGTTGGCCCAACAAATCCACGAGAAGCCAGCTGACACGCAACGCCTGCCGGATATGAAGGAGGTCGTCAGGAAGGGGATAGACAAATTCGAGAAACTTCCCGCCACTTTCAAGGAGCGCTTCCATCGCTTCCTCGACCTCGTGCCTTCTGCTCCCACCTGCCTCCACGGAGACCTGCATATCGGCAACATCATCACCGACGGACAGCGTGACCTCTGGATTGATGTAGGTGACTTCGCTTATGGCGTGCCTCAGTGGGACGTCTGCATGATGTACTACTCAGCGAACTTAATGACTCCGGAGCGTATCGAAAACCTCTTCCACGTGGATCAGGCCACAATGCGTGCTCATTGGAACGCCTTTGCACCGGTTTACTACGGCACTCAGGACAAGGACGCCATCGCGGCCGAAGTCAGGAAACTCTACCCCTTCATGGCCACCAAGATAGCATTCCTGATCAGCAAGTTACACGACGGAAAAGGCGACGTCTCTGAGCGTTTGCTTCAGATGTTTGACAAATTCCTGCCGCAGGCTGCGAACTGAATAAAGGTGAAATAAAAAGTACGAGAATATTGAGATGAAACTTGAAAAGTATTCTATTCGTGCCCTGTTGCTGGCCATGATTTTCAGCTACGGCACGTCGGCCACAGCACAGACAGAGCGCACCATCGCCTTTGAAGGCGTGGAGAATGGTCGCGACCTGGGCGGCCTCGTGATGCAGAACGGAAAGGTAATCCGCACGGGACTGCTCGTCCGCAGCGGCAATCTGTCCAAGGCCACCGAGGCCGATGTGACCTTGCTGAAAGAGCGCTACCACCTGACCAACGTCTTTGACTTCCGCTTCGAGGCCGAGGCCAACGCGGCGCCCGACCGCATCATCGACGGCGTGAGCTACACCCACCTATCCACCCTGCCGCAGAAGCTGGTCGCAGGGTTCGCATCAGGACGTTCGGACTCGGCCAAGGTCGACACCAGGGACTTAGGGGCGCTATTGACGAAGATGGCTCAGGCTCCGAAGGCGCAGACGATGGCGCGGCAACT
>CADAFY010000100.1 GCA_902787255.1 uncultured Bacteroidia bacterium | reverse complement strand
CATCAGCAAAGCCTAGGCGATGCATAAAATCCATCCTTTCTAGCTCCGGAATCGATCCAGCGCCAATCGTAGAACATTGTAGTGTTTCAGCGTGATGAATTTCCTGACAAGCCTTCTGTTTACATCAAAAAAAATAGAACTTTCCGTTCCATAATCATAAGCTTGCGAAATAGATAAAAGATATAGATGGGCGTGTTCGTACCAACAGCCGACAATTTTGGCCCAAGATTCAATCAAAACTTCTTGAATGCGACCGTCTCCGATGAGATCCTCTGTGCTGTAGATCTCCCGATTCTCCGACTCTGTTCGAGGACATCCTCGACAGATAATGACCGCCGAGCAGAGGAGCGCAGAGCCTCTCGACAGGCCTGACTGTTGCGCTTGTGGAATTCGTTCAAATACCGTGGTGCCATTGTAAACCTCTTTTGTTAGCGTCGTAAGCGTGCTTAAAGTATCAATATTGAAGCCCTTTTCCCAAATTTTCTGATTTATTGCGTCCAATTTCAAGACGGATTCTTCAATATGGCTTACAAACTTCATAAATCACATTTCTGCAAAGATATAGAAAATTCATACATTTTAACCAAAAGTACATTCTTTTTAGCCTGAAATCGGCAAAATTTTCAGAAATTTCCTTGAAATTTCCTACTTTTGCATCAGGTATTCGGCGATGCTTCCTTTCGGGGGATGGAGCGCGAGAGGGGACTTGTACTCGGTTTTTTGGAAAGGGGCTTTTGCAAAGATGGTTTGTGCCGTCGTTTCATCCCAAGGCTCGTAGCCGTGCAAATACCACAGTTCGTGGGTGGGGTCTTGCGGGAGATGGGGCATACGGGCAAAAGCCTGTGCGGCCCTACTGTCGTCAGCCACGACTTTATTGAATAACAGTTGGTGAATGAAATAATCGACAGCGCTGTTCTCTTGCGCCCAGTAGATGTGAACGGCACGGCGCCAGGCGGCCAGCAGGTAACTGTCGCACCGGGCGCGGATAAAGCAGTTCTGGATGAAGGAATAGGCACCAAATAATTTCTCCCCCGAAAGGAACACGAAAAAATCTTCCTGCATCACTTCGTCCGGAATCGGCCCTGGAATGTAGTCGGTTGCGTCGCACCAGACTCCGCCGTAGCGGTAGAGCAGTTCAATGCGGCAAATGTCGGCGTAGTGGGCGGGACGAATCAATCCTTTTTCCCATTTCTCCTGGATAAAGGCGGGCAGGGTGATGAATTCTTTGAGCCAGGCCTCATCCAGCACGACCACTTCCAAGCCGGAATTTTCCCGCATACTTCGGATGCAGGCGCGGACGACGGGGGGCATCTGAGTTTCGCCTTGCAGCCAGATCGTCCAAAGTTTTTCAGGACAGGCCCCATCCGGGCATCCTGTGGCAGGATGGTAGAAATCGGAAGACTGAAGCGGCTGGGAAAAATCATAATAGCGGTCCAGATAGCGTTGAACGGCCTTTTTAATGGCTTCTTCGCGTCGTGCCCGCCGTTGGGAACGGGACATCCATAGCGGGTTGAGAAGGTGTCCGTACAGGAGCCCGGAAACTTTGACCTGCCAACGGGCCAGGGCACGCTTCAAGCCGCCCTGCGCACAAGAAACGGATGGTTGACTAAGGAAGACCATTATTTGAGGAGCAGATAGCGAATCGTTGATATCAGTTGGCGGCGTGCGGTGTAGGTGGGCTTGATGGGCACGATGCCCCATATGTTTTTATAGCCGACCGTCGTGCAATACGCGTGAGTGGCTTCAGCATATTTCTTCTGTACATAGGACAGGGCATCTTCGAATCGCTGTCCCGTTACCCCTTCGGAGTAGTGACGGCTTTCGAGGGGAAGAATCTCTGAAGTAATGCTGAACTTCTCTCTGGCGGCGCTGCAAAAATCTTCTACGTACATATCAAAAAGCAGGTTCTCGTCGAAATGCATCTTGTATTGGCGCAGCAGGGAACTGTGTACAATCAAACACATACAGTCGAAGGTGCCGGCTGTTCCGGACCGGTGGAAACCGCGAACCTGTTTGAGGTGACTTCCATCTTTGCGTGATTCTTGCACGGAACCGACAATTCCGACGAACCCCGCTTTTCTGCCTTCCTCAAAAAATGCACCGACAGGACCGTAGAGCCGGTCTTTCGGACAGTTGCGCAGGGCGTCTTCCAAGGAGCAGAGAAGCTGCCAGTCTTCGTGACAAAAAACAATCCAGCCGTCGCCGGGGAGATGGTCGATGAAGCGGTTGTAGATGGCCGGGATGCCGAGATTTTCCGCCCGGTTGTCATACGGATGCAACGACCAGTCCCTGCAATAAGGATTGTCGGCAATGCATTTTTTGTACATTGCGAAATCTCTTACTGCGGATACCGCATAGATGGTCTCTTTGTCTTTCATAATTGGGGATAGCGTATGGGACCGTTGGCTTTGGGCATATGGAAAGGGTCCCGGAAGCCGGGAATGGTGGTGAACCAGGCTTGCATTTGCCGGTCGGCTTCGTCGCGATTGTAACCGGTGCCGCCGGGATGCCTGACCGTGATATCGGAATCGACCAGAATCAGTTTGTCTTCGATATTGGCGAAATAGCAAAGCGCCATATCCAAGCCCCAACCCAGGCGGTTGATGCTCAAGTCAATCGGGCAGATGCGTCCCAGCAGGTCCGTCCGTACCAGGTGGAACCATCCTTCCTGGAAGTTCGATTTGCGGATGCCTCCGAATAGGCGTGCCCTGCTTTTGCTGTGGGAAGTGCCCCAGAGACTGTTCCCGGGTTGGTATAAGCCGACATTTTCGGCGTAGGAGAGTTTTTCCATCCGCCGGCATAGCGCCCGGGCCCCCTTATCGGAAATACCGACGTCCGAGGTGACGATGACCACCCAGGGATAGCAGCCTTCACTGGCCAGCCGATACGCCTCGTTCATCAGGCCGGAATAGAAGATATTGTTCAAATGAAGGGCCGTGGGATGGTCGCAGGGCGGCTGGCTGCCGCTGTCCAGGATGACCGTGTCGAAACAGGGTGAAAGCCGTTCGCTCCAAGCGATGGCTTTGTCGTTCTCGTTGTAGTTGAAAATGCAGCAGAGGATGCGTTTCGAGTGGAAGGGAAGGCTGCGAAGCCAAGAACGGACTTTGTGCAAGCGCCACAGCCATTTGGGATGGCAAACATCACCCCCGGACAAGAGTAGCAATTTCTCCCGCAAGAACGGAAATTCATCCAGCAAGGCGGGAGCATAGCGGGAGGCTATCCATCCGCAACGCAGAAAGAGCCAGGGCAGGTAGGGGCGGAACGGAATGTCGGCACGGTCCTTCCAAAAGGCGTACAGTTGCAGGAAACTTCGGGCGGAATCCACATCGCGCACATTCTTCTGTTGTTGGGAAATGGTGCCCGCATTGTCTCTCCGATAGTGGTAGAGGACTTCGGGGACGCGTACACAACGCCGGCCCAAGCCCAGCACCTGCGCGAGCAACACCATATCTTCGTGCATTCCTATGGTGGGATAGAAAAAGTCTTTGCGAAAGAGGCTCCGGCGAATCAGTTTGTTCCAGAGATAGCCGTGGGCGCGGAATTGCAGAATATCCCGGGCGAAAGAGGGACAGTCGGCATACCGGCCATCGCGAATCAGCCGCCTTTTTCCGTTCCCCATTTCTTTGATTGCATAACAATATACCATATCGGCATCGTCGGCCTGGGCGGCCCGCGCCATCTTTTCCACCATATCGGGCTCCAGCCAGTCGTCCGAATCTACGTGCAGCACATATTCGCCGCTGGCTTGCCACAATCCGCTCAAACGGGCCTGGGGGAGACCGGCGTTGGGCTGCTCGATGATTTTCACCGCACGATCCGGGTATTGGGCCAGGACTTCGGTCAAAATCTCCATCGACCGGTCTTGGGTCCCGTCATTGACAAAGATGAATTCGATGTCCTGCCAGGTCTGTTCCAGCAGTGAACGGGCACAGCGGGCGATATAGGCTTCTACGCCGTAAAAAGGTATGATGACGGAGACTTTCATAGGTGAAGCCAGCATTTTAAAAGGATTTGCTGCGCGAGGAGCACCCTATGTCCGGGAATCAAGGGGAGTCGGGCGGCGGCTTCGCGCAGGTAGGGCCGCTGCTCGAACAGGCCCTTGTCGTAACGGTAAGCAGCCCAGGCCCCGCGCAATATAATGTCGTTCAGAACGGGCTCTACGGGCGAGCCGGGAAGCGAATCCCGGTAGAATTCATATAAATCTAGCATATTGCGGGCGCTTTGCAGGCGGCGACGGGCATTGCTGTCCCGGGAAGAAGCCTGGGGATTGTCTCTGCGATAGTGCAACAGGGCTTTGTCCAATGCGGCGATGCGCCGGGCCTTCCAAATCACCTGTGTGCAGAAGACAATGTCTTCGTGCATATTGTAACGGGGAAAGAAAATGCCGTCATACAGGCTGCGACGCGCCAGTTTGTTCCAAATATATCCGTAGGCGCGGTCGCGGTAGAGCCGTGGCAGCCAAACCGGCTTGTCCGCTTCGGTGTAAGGGCGTTCCCGGTCGAGTTTGCGCCGATGCCCGTATTCTTTCCAGAAAGAGAAATGGACCAAATCGGCATCGGTCGCCAATGCCGTTTTCATTGCTTGTTCCAGGGCATCCGGCTCCAGCCAGTCGTCCGAATCCACATTCAGGATATATTCGCCCTGTGCCCGGGCGATTCCGCTCCTGCGGGCCTGGGGGAGGCCTGCGTTGGCCTGATGAATGATTTCTATGCGTCGCTGCGGGTATTCGGCCAGCACCTCGGCGAGTACTTCCATCGAACGGTCCCGAGTCCCGTCATTGACAAAAATGAATTCCGCTTCCTGCCAGGTCTGGGACAGGAGGGAGCGGGCGCAACGGGCGATGTAAGCTTCGACGCCGTAGATGGGAACGATGACGGAGACGAGCATACTCAGATTATGTTTTGAAAGCGTTCGGGAATACGGACCACGATGCGCAGTTCCATCATTCCTGGTTTGTTCCAGGCGTACGGAGGTCGGAAAAGGCTTTGCATCGTCCGCACCCATCCGACGGTCTTGTCCCAGTCGTACTTGGGCAGGAAGGTGCAATAGCGGATGGTCCGGGAGCGTTTTTTCAAATGTTGGGTCCAACCCGCCGCCGCGCGGTCCTTGTCGGCGAAACGAGCCTGGATGCGCCCCATATCGAAATAGCCGAAATGGAAAAGGAAGAGGTCTTTTCCAATGTGTCGCGGATATCGGCTTCCTCGTCCAGATGCTGGCCTACATCCACACCCAGGCCGGAAAGGCTGGTCTTGATGTCGGCTTTGTCGAGATATTCGGCCAGGCTTTCGCCCCGGGCCGGGTCCACGATGAGAATTTCGTCGGCATCGGTGCCGATGACCAGGTCGTAGCCCTCGCGGAACAGACGGGCCGCTTCGTCGGAAAGCCGTTTCAGACGGCGTTTCTCCGCCTGTACCACCTGGCCGGGAATCTTTTCGACGGGGGTGATGTGGGCGGCGGGGCACCAATCCGGGATGGGCTGGTCCGTGCCGTCCAAAAAGATATAGAGGTTCTCCTCCCCAATCTGGGAGCCGTACCAGGCCGTCCATTTCCTGAGGTAGAAATCGTCGTTTCTGACCATCGTAATCGCTGCAATCCGTTTCATAGAGCCTTCCTTTTTAGAACCAAAATCTTCTGTGTGTCCAAAGGTAGTTGGCGGGATTGCGCCGGATGTCCTCTTCCAACAGGTTGAAATACTTCTGCATCATCTCTTCGACCGTCATCTCTTTGGCATTTTCGCAGATGGGGGTGAATTCCATCAGATAATGTCCCTGCCCGGTGCGGTTGAGGTTGAGATAGACCACGGCCATTCCGAACTTTTGGGCTAGAGCGGCCGCTGCGGACATCGTATGGATGCGCTGATGCAGGAAATCACATTCGATATAATGGGGGGCGTTGAAATAGGGACGCTGGTCGGTATTGACATTGTAGATGATTTTTTTGTCTTTATTCCCATAAACATACCGAGCCATCTTTTTTGATTCCACATAGCCTCCGAAATGCTCCTTGTCACGGACCGGAGCGATGCGGTTGAGGCGGATGATGTCATCCCAGAGTTTGCTGGAGAGTTGGCGATAGACCACACAGAAATTCGCTTCATAACTCCTTTTCGGCTCATCGCTGTAGTCATATTGGTCGTAGCCGCCGTAGAGTTCCCAGTTGCCGGTGTGCGAATACATCACCATCACGCTGGGACATTTGTCGTACAAGGCGTTCATCATCGCTACATCCCGGTTTTCCATAATGCGGGCCTTGTGCAGGCGCTCGGGATTCTGGCAGGCCCCGAACCAGATGCTTTCGACAAGCAGTTCCGCAAAGTGCGTGTAGAAATCTTTGGCAATGGCCTTGAGCTCATTGTATTCTTTCTCCGGGAAACAACGGGTGAGGTTGATGAGCACTTCGTCCCGGCGATAGCCGACGACCCGGTACAGCAGCCACGCCATCCATCGGGCGTTGAAATAATGGAAACCCAATGGAAACATTCCGAAAAACCGCATCAGTGCGCGTATGATGAATTGTAACATAGTCGCAAAATTAGAAAATTATCCGTTTCCCGACAAGTAGGACTTTGCATCCTTGCGCCGGTGGAAGGAGTGAAAAGATTCGCTCATAGATGTGTGCGAGGGTTCCGCCTCCGTGACTGACGCTTTCTGAAGGGAAGTTTTCGGGTGAAAGGTGGCGCTTCAGCACGGGCGAGAGCAGATCGACGCGGATCAGAAACATCGTGCCGGCACAGAATCGTCTTTCCGGTGTGCTTATATGCAGGCGTTCCAGTTCTTCATCCAGCAGGGCGCCGTCTTCGGGCCAGCGTCGGGAGTGGATATAGAATTCTTTTGAACAGAGCATTCCGCACCGCGGATTCCTTTGAAGCCTTTTCAATATCTTGTACCAATGGCGTTTGTCCTGCAAAAACGGGTTGACCAATGCATCTCTCCATTCATACTCGCGGTAGTTGCGGTGGGCGAAGCGGATGCTTGTCCCTTTTTCGACCGGCGATTTGGTGTGCAGTTTCAAAATCCAATCGTAATCACCCAGGTCTGTTTGTTGGATGGCGCTGATAAAGGGCCAGATATCGTAGCCGACATTTTCCGTGGACAGGAAACGGGCGTTCGCCTTTAACAGGCGTATTTGTTGCTTTTCTTTTTCGCCCAATATGGTTCCGGTTACCAGGAGATCCCAGTCGCAGGCGTGAATCTGCGATAATCTCTCCAGAAACCAGGGTATCTGATCCTTGTAATAGATATGCCAGACGACCAGTATGCGTTGCCGCCGCATCTTGTCCGACAGGTGAAAGGTGAATCCGCAGATCCGAAGGTATTTTTGCCAGGTTTTCTTGTCCCGGTCCAGTTCGAACAACCAATGGGAAAAGCGGTATAGTGTCCGTTGGACGGCATTGTGCTGCGGCAGTCCGAAACGGCGGGTCAGGTAATCCCAACTGATGGCGATGGGAGTGCCGTCGTCCGGTGAAGAATAGGCCTCCGTCTGCCGGTAAGGCGTCATATTCTCATAATACAGGTTGTCGGTATGGGTGTAGGTGTAGCCGTTTTTCCGCGTGAAATAAGTATAGACGATGTCGTCGCAAGGGCAGTTGCGAATGACTTCATCGTCAATCCGGTCCAGATATTTCCCGAAAAACCTGCGCATCGTCAGAGAGGCGCATCCGCAGTGGAATGACAAGTGGAAGCCGGAAACACGATTGCCGCTGATGGGCTGGTCCGGATTTCTGCGATGAATCGACATAAATTCTTCCAACATACCCGCTGGGTAAATCCAGTCGTCATCGATGGCTACGACACAGGCCTCGGGGTGTTTTTTCAAGGTCGGAATCAATTTCTTATAGACCTTCGTGTCGGGGACGCGGTTGACCTCCACTTTGTGGCTGTCAATATAGGCTTGGACTTCTTCCGGAATCTCTTCTTCGTAGGCCAGGTTCAGTACGACCAGGTCCGGAGGCATAGTTTGCTTGAAAATGGAGTCCAGGACCGTAGGGATATTGCCGATTCGGGCCTTCCAGGTCGTCAGCGTAACAATGAGTTGCTCTTTTTTCAATTGCGCCTCAATGAAGGTCCTAAACTGGTTGCAGAGCCTTTCCGGATGAAAAGTCGACAATAAATGATCCCTGTCGGAAAAATCGTGAATGTGTTGTGATTGCCGCAAGGCGGATAAGATCTCGTTCGCCCGGTTGCCGGTCTGCAGGATGGAAGGGACGCCGCCCATAATCTGCGAAACGGGGGAATTTTCTCCGGAAATGGCGATGACGGGAATGGGGTAAGGAAGGTAGCAGATGGCTTTGCTGGACAGGAATACATCGTCGGGGATGTCGGCCGCAATGTCGATCAGGCAGTCTGCCCGGGCATAATAGTCGTCAATCTGTTCGGTGGGTGCTTTGAAAATAAGTTTTCCTTCTTTGACAAGGTCGGTCCCGTAGGATTTGTATTCCTCTTGGACATTTCCGATAAACATCAGGCGGGCGTCCTGCCGCTCTGCCAGAAAAAGGCGGAATGCGTCAATCAATCCATCGATTTTACGTAATCCGTACAGGCTGCCGGCATAGAGAATGTTGAATCCCTCGTGTTTTTGAAGAGAAAAGTCGGGCGAAAGCGGCTTGTAGGGAGTAAACAAATAGCCCCATTCTCCCTTCCTGTTCGGGATGACTTGTTGCTGATAGGCCATCATATTGGGATTGGACAACAGGAATAGGTCGGCATCTGCACATAAAAGACGCAGTCCCGCGCTGATTTGCTGATGCAGATGGACATCTCCTCCCAACCAGGGAATCGGGGAGGGCATACCATCCACGCTATAAATGATGTACGGGCACCGGAGCTCGTTCTTCAGCATCTGACCGAGATTGAGTGCGGAATAATACCCGTTGGAGGTCAAGACAATGAGCGCGTCATATCGCTCTTGGAGAATCGCTTTTTTGTTTTTTCGAAAAGTTTTCCGGGCCCAGCGTTCATCCCTGGGATTCCAGCCATAGCGGTCCCATTTCTTGGATGCCCGCTCCCAATTTTGCACACCCTTGTAAAGCGGTATCAGACGGATGCTCCCGGGGAGAAAGTCCCGGTCCACATCTTGTGCCAGAAGGGTGATCCGGCTGGATTCGGCCAAAGATTTGATTAACAACTTGAAGACAATTCCCGGGGCGGTGTTGGCTACATCCAACGATACAACCAAATACTTGTTTTCCGGTTTATGTTGTTTCTCCATCACATCTTGATAGATGCTCAACAGCGTTTGAACGTTGCGTTCCGGGTCGTGACGCAGACGGGC
>CADAFY010000099.1 GCA_902787255.1 uncultured Bacteroidia bacterium | reverse complement strand
ATTCAGCACAAGTTGACCTTGATGCGTGACAAGAATACGGGCTCCAAAGACTTCCGTACCTTGTTGACCGAGATTTCTTTGCTGATGGGCTTTGAGGTTACGCGCGATTTTCCGGTGCACGATGTCAATATCGAAACCCCGATCGGCCCGATGGTCGGCAAACAGATTGACGGAAAGAAAGTCGCCCTCATTCCCATTCTCCGCGCTGGCCTGGGTATGGTCGACGGCCTGTTGTCCTTGATTCCCGTGGCGAAAATCGGTCACATCGGTCTCTACCGCAACGAAGAGACCCACGAGCCTGTGGTCTATTACTGCAAACTTCCTTTCGACATTCAGGAGCGCAAGGTTATTGTGACCGACCCGATGCTGGCGACCGGCGGCAGCGCCGTGGATGCCATCACGATGTTGAAGGAAAGAGGATGCCAGCATATCCGTCTGATGTGTCTGGTGGCCGCTCCCGAAGGTATCATCAGGGTGCATCAGGCCCATCCCGATGTGAAAATCTATGTCGCGGCCGTGGATGAGCGGCTCAATGAGGACGCTTACATCGTTCCCGGTCTGGGTGATGCCGGCGACCGTATCTTCGGCACGAAATAGTCTATGGCAAAGGCGTACGTATTTCCCGGTCAAGGTTCGCAGTTTCCCGGAATGGGACGCGATTTATACGAGCAGAATGAGCAAGCCCGTGCCTTGTTCGAGCGGGCCAATGAAGTGCTCGGCTTTCGTATCACGGACATCATGTTCGAGGGGACGGAGGAGGATTTGAAACAGACACGTTACACCCAACTGTCCGTTTTCCTTCATTCCGTCATTCTCGCTTTGACGGCTCCGGTTCCCAAGCCGGATTGTGTAGCCGGTCATTCGCTGGGCGAATTGTCTGCGTTGGTTGTCTGCGCTGCCATCCCTTTTGAAGATGCCCTGAAATTGGTCGATGTCCGTGCCCGGGCGATGCAGCGCTGCTGCGAGCAAGTGAGCGGTACGATGGCCGCCATCATCGGATTGGCGGACGAGGTCATCGAACAAGTCTGTCAGGAGACGCCCGGAACCGTCGTGGCTGCCAATTACAACAGTCCCGGACAGGTGGTGATTTCCGGCGAGAAAGAAGCCGTCGCCGCCGCCTGTGAAGCGCTCAAAGCCGCCGGTGCGAGAAGGGCCCTTCCCTTGGCCGTAGGCGGTGCTTTCCATTCTCCCTTGATGGAACCCGCCCGGGAAGAACTGGCCGCTGCGATTGCTGCGACCCCTTTCCAGTCTCCTTTCTGTCCGATTTACCAGAATGTGACCGCCCGTGCTGAAATGGCCCCGGAAGCCATCCAGACAAATCTGATCGATCAACTGACGGCTCCCGTGCGTTGGTCGCAGATTTTGCACGAAATGAAGGTCGACGGGGTGGATGCTTTCACCGAGTTCGGCCCCGGAAGCGTGCTGCAAGGGCTCATCCGTAAGACCTTGGGGACGGAATCTGTAGCAATTGATGGATTTTCTTTGTAATTTATTTTGCAAATCATTGAAAAAAGATTACCTTTGCAGTCCCAAATGAGAAAATAAATAGTAAGAGATATGAAAAGGACATTCCAACCCTCTATTCGTAAGCGTCGCAACAAACACGGATTTCGTGAGCGTATGTCTACCCCCAACGGCCGCCGCGTTCTCGCCGCCCGCCGTCGTCACGGTCGTAAGAAACTCACGGTCTCTTGCGAGGATCGCTTCTAAAAAGTAGTCAACTTTTAAAGGGATGACCAAAAATGTATTTTGGCCATCCCTTTTTTCAATGGTATATTTCATACATTCGCCGCATCATTCGCTCCTATGGAAAATGACGATATCCGCTATATGCAGGCCGCGCTGGAAGAAGCGCGTGAAGCCCTGGAGGCAGGTGAAGTGCCTATCGGCGCCGTGGTCGTAGCCGCCGGCCGCATCATTTCCCGCGGGCACAACCTGACCGAGACCCTCCGCGATGCGACGGCTCACGCGGAAATGATTGCCTTGACCAGCGCGACGGAAGCCCTGGGCGGGAAATATCTGCGGGATTGTACCTTGTATGTGACGGTCGAGCCTTGTCCGATGTGCGCCGCGGCGATGAATTGGTCGCAAGTCACACGCATCGTCTACGGCGCTCCGGACCCGAAACGCGGCTATTCTTTATTCCAACCTTCGTTGCTGCATCCCAAGACCGTTATCGAAGGCGGCGTGCTGGCGGAAGAATGTTCCGCTTTGATGGTTGATTTCTTTAAGGGATTGCGCTGAGAGCCGGGGCTGCGCTGCTGGCTAGTGCCGGTGCTGGCTGCGCCCGGGCGATTACCACTGCAGCGATTCGAGTACCCGTGCCAATTGGTCCGGGCAGGAGGTGCCCCTGCGGCCGCAGAGAACGCCCCTTAAGCGGGTGACGACCTCGCTGACCGTCATTCCTGTCGCCAACTTGGCCAATCCCTGCGCGTTGCCGGGACAGCCACCGGTGAAATGAAATCCTTTGATGGTGCGGTCCTTGACATTAATATCCAAATCCAATTGAGACGGACACACTTTGGGGGAGGGTCTGACAATCAGGCTGCGGACCCCGTCTTTCGTGTTGTCGGCAACAAGAGTCCAATCTTCGGGCTTGGCACTGCTCCGGTTGGAGGCGGCGCCTTGTGCCAGCGAGGTGTGTTCACCCAATGCCAGGGCACCCAAGCCCAGTACGCCGCTTTCTATAAATTTTCTTCTGTCCATAACGGTGTCTTTGTTGCAAAAATCAGGCCATCAATTTTTTAAAAACCGATGAAAATCAGTTGGATGGTAATGAATACGGGGAGCAGGATGCAGAGGGAGAATTTCGCCATATAGCCAAAGAAACTCGGCATTTTGACACCTTCCTGCTCGGCGATGGCCTTGACCATAAAGTTGGGACCGTTGCCGATGTAGGTAAGGGAGCCGAAAAGGACGGCGCCCAAGGAGATGGCTTTCAGGATGACGGGGGAGATACCGGCGATGGTGGGCCCGTCAACGGAGGCAATGCCGGTGGCCACCTCATAAAACGCGACGGCGGTAGGGGAGTTGTCCAGGAACGAACTCAGCAGGCCGGTTGCGTAGAAGAATTCCCAAGGCTCGTCGATGCCCAGGCTTGATGCGTGGATGTTCAAATACATCATTGCCGGGGTCATCGTAACGAAGATGCCGATAAAGAGAATGGCGACTTCCAGTATGGGCTCCCAGGAGAAGTTGTTCAACTGGCGAACGCCGGAGGCTGTCGTCTTGAGGGAAAGGAGAATGATCGCCGCAAAAATATACTCGCGCAAAAATCGGAGAACGCCTCCCTTCATCGCAGGGATGTAGCCCTCGTTGATGAACATCACGGAGAGGATGATGATGACCAGGTAAAGGAAATTGATTTTTCCTTTGAAGCGGATAGGGGAAATCTCCTGCATGTCGCGCTTCTTGTTTTCCAGGGGTTCCTTTTTATAATAGTGGCGGTCGATCAAATAGTAAATGGCCAGCAGCAGCGCTCCGGTGGCCAGCCACTCCGGGAAGAGTTGCGTAAACCAGAGGAACGGAGTTCCGCGCAGGTAGAGCAAAAAGAGCGGGGGGTCGCCCAAGGGGGTGAGGATGCCGCCGCAGTTGGCCACCATCGCGATGAAAAACAGGACGGTGTGGGTGCGGTGTTTGCGTTGCTGGTTGGTTTCCAGCAGGAAGCGAATCAGCAGCATCGCCGCGCCGGTCGTTCCCATCAGGGATGCGAGAATGTAGCCAATCGCGAGGATGCCGGTGTTAATGCTGGGAATCGCCGGCAAGTCGCCCTTCAAGTGGATGCCGCCCGTGACGACGAACAGCGTCAGCAGGAGCATGATGAAGGGGATGTAGTCGAAGGCCACTTGGTGCAGCACCTCCTTGCCCAATCCCAAGGCAATCAGCATAATGGCAGTCGGAACTGTGATGACCGCCGTGGCTATCAGTTTGTTTTTGTTGCTTTCCCAAAATGTCGGGAAGATGAGCGGCGCTACAGCGATCAGCAGCAACATAAGGGCGAAAGGAATCGCCATCCAGAGTTGAACTTCCATATAGGCTTACGATGTTTTTTATTAAAAAACGCGGCCGGTCCGACCGCGTTTTGTTGAGATAAGAGGATTCGAACCTCTACAGACAGAACCAAAATCTGTAGTGCTACCATTACACCATATCTCAATTCCAAACCTTTCTGTAAGTCGCTGCAAAGTTAAAAAATATTCTTAAATATCGCAATTCTTTTCTAACTTTGCGGAACTTTTAGAACCTTAACCGATGAGAAAACTATTTCCCGTTCTCTTGTTACTCTGTGGCCTGACGCAATCTGCGCTCGCAGAGAAACCCTCTTCCGCCCTGTCTTTCGACTATGAATTGGTGAGCAACACCTATTTTGATAATCGGGAGAATGATATGACCGCCTCTCCCTTTACGCCTTCATCCACCCTTTTCGGCGAGCAGTTGACGCCCCAGGTGGGCCTGCGGGTGAAAGGGGATACGACAGTGAATCATCGCTTTATGGTGGGCCTTGACGCTACCTTCTATTTTGGAATGAAGGATAAGCCTTTCGGACAGATAGACAAGGTGCTGGCCTATTATAAATTCGATAAAAAATTCCGCGGCGGCCGTCAGTTTACGGTGCTGGGCGGCGTATTCCCGAAGACCTATTACAGGGGAACTTATACACGCGCGTTCGTGAGCGATTCTCTTCGTTTTACGGGACGCAACTGCCAGGGAATGCTGATTTCCTATGAGTCTCCCCAGTTCTTCGGCGAAATTATCTGCAACTGGATAGGCATTAAAAAGGGAACGACCCGCGAGCGTTTTCAAATCTGGTCTTCTTTCCGCTATGATTTCCTGCCCTGGTTGCGTCTGGCTGCCGACATCACGATGGACCACTATGCTTGCAGCGAGGTGGCGGACAATGTGGTGGATAATTTCTTGGTGCGTCCTTATCTGGGCTTTGATTTCTCTTCGCTGGTCCCGATGCAACGGCTGTATGTGGACATCGGTGGTTATGCGTCCTATCAGCGCGATCGCCGTTTCGAGCAAGTGTACTGGCCGGGCGGCGTGGAACTCAATGCCGAAATCCGCCACTGGAACGTGGGCGTCCGCAATACCTTGTATGTGGGAACGAACCTCGAACCGCTCGGGGAAATGATTGATCCGGCGGGTACGCGCTATGGTCACCGTTTGTACCTGGGGGAGCATTATTACCGCGTGCGGATGGACGGAAGTGTGCGTTTTCCATTTCAACGGGCCTCTCAGCGGCACCCAACAAATCATCGGCCTGAAAGCAGACCTTAACAAAATCTTGAAGAAATGATTAAGAATATCGTATTTGACTACGGGAGCGTTCTGGTAGACTGGGACCCCCATTATTTATACGAACCCTATTTCGGCGACAAGGAGAAGGCGAATTGGTTCTTGACGGAGATATGCCCTGTGGAATGGAACAATCAAGCGGATGCCGAAAAGACCTTCCCGGAGATTGTCGCAGAGCGTGTCGCTGTCTACCCGGAATGGAAGAAGGAAATCGAGATGTACTACGAGCAGTGGATCAAGATGATCAATCCCGTGCCCATCGCCGGAATGACGGAGTATGTGCGGGAACTGAAGGCGCGGGGCTTCAAGACCTTCGGCCTGTCCAACTGGAACAAAGAAACCTTTAATCTCGTACGTCACAAGTTCGAGGTCTTCGACATTCTCGACGGGATGGTCATTTCGGGACAGGAAGGCGTCAAGAAACCCGATCCGGCGTTTTTCAAGATTCTGCTGGAGCGCTTCCATCTCAAGGCCGAAGAGTGCGTTTTCATTGACGACAACGAAAAGAATGTCGAAGGAGCCCGCACCCTGGGCTTCACCGGTATCCGCTTCACCGACCGTCCCGCTCTCGAATCCGTCCTCGAACCCCTGCTCGGGTAAGGGGCGCGGGAGCTTTACCGCTGCAGGTGTCCCGTTTGACGGACACCAAGAACGTTTTCCGGGCTTTTCCGCTGAATTGCTACAAATATTTGTAGTTTACAATTGTAGCTTGTCATTATGTAAACCCACCGGAGGGGTAGGTTAAAGGGGTCTAACCGGGCGGGGTAACCCCCCTACATATTTCCGAGGGCAAAAAAGACCCCCTGCCGAAGCAGGGGGCGGGCG
>CADAFY010000098.1 GCA_902787255.1 uncultured Bacteroidia bacterium | reverse complement strand
TGGCGGCAGGTTTGGGAGCCTCTACCGGCTTCGGCGCAGGAGTGACCGTTTTCTTGGCGGGTTCAGCCTTCGCGGTTTTGACGGTCTTGGCGGGTTCTGCAGGGGCACTCTTGGCGGGTGCGGCGGCCGCAGGCTTCTTAGTAAATCTTTTTTTATGTTCAATCATAGATAGGTCTATCTTTTTATTTTAAAAAGGGAGGACCATGCGGTTCTCCCTTTGTATGTGTTATTAATAAGGTTTAGAGGCTGAGGGTAAGGACGGCAGAGGCGTCTTCGCCTTGGTAGGTACCGTTGACACCGATTACGCACATTCCGTTGCTGAAACTGATAGAGGTTGTCCCTTGGAAGATAAGAAGGTCGTCGGTATTCTCAACAGCAACTTGCTTCAACTTGAAACTTGCCAAATCAGCGCCGGCGGGAATGTGGCCGACAAAGGTCTGCCCATTATCAAAGAGGATACTGACCATCGCATCGGAAACAATGACTTTCTTCATCACCATATTGGAATCGAAAATTTTATTGCTAACCAATTTGTTCTCGACAGCCCAATCCTCGAAAGCATTCAAGTTCACACCATTGGTGGAGTTGAAGGCTGCCGATTTGTAAACCAATGTGAGAGAAACGGGTTTCCAAGTATGGCTGGCGGCGCGCTGGCTTTCGTTGCCGTCGGCAGGCCGGGTGACTTCGACATTATCAACCGTGAAAGGTTCCTCTTTGCCGATGGTGACTTTTACGCTATTGTCGGAAAGCACTTCCAAAGTACCCCAAACAACTTCGGTATCCTCACTAAACATCGTGTAAACGTTGTTCGTAAAGGAGTAAGTTCCCCACATTACTTGATATTCCAACATTTTTTTAGTGGGAACCGTACCGGCAATGAAGGTTTTGTCGCCGTTGAAAGAAGCCCACATTCCAGTGGCCTGGAATGTACGAGCGGAGGCAAAACTGGCACCCGTAGGGATCGTATTGTCTTTGTTGTCCTTTTTGCAGGAGAACAGGAGGGGCAGCGCAAGAGCGACTGCAAATAAAAGAATCTTTTTCATTGTGTTATTGGTTTAAAATTATTTTGCTCTTTTGAGGGTAAGCATCATCGTGACATCCGTGCCTTGGGCCTGCTCGTTTTCCTTGACGGTGCCGGCGATGGAAAGAACGCAGAGGTCTTTGCTGAAAGTGAAACTGGCGGTACCGTTGATGTATTTGCCCAGGTTGTCGTTGGGATCGAGACTTTCAATCTGGAAGCCGTTGTACTTGGTGATGTCAATCTTGCTGCAGAAGGACTTCCCGTTTACAAAATTGATGGAGATGCTGGAGTCCGTGATAACGACGTTCGTGGTTTTGTAACCTTCCAACTCGGCCAGGTCGCTGTCTTTGATATCCAAACCGACGCTGTTCTTGCCCCAAGAAGCGAACTCGTAGAGGTCCAGGCCTTTCTTGGTGAGGGTGGCGCTGTGGGTCGAGGCGATGAATTCATTGACAACCCAGGTGCCATTGGAATAGACCTGCTCGGGCTTGGTGGGGTCGGGCTGGCTGGTAATCTCAATGCTGACCTGCTCGTTTTCTTTCAGATTGCCGTTCTCGTCGACGGGGGTGAACTTCAGGAAGGTCTGGCCTTCTCCATTGGACTCGACGACAATCTCGCCGGCGGGCTTGTCGTTGTTGAGTTTGAGCTCAATGACATTATTACCGTCTTTGACCGTTACGGTGTAGGTACCGGATTGGAAATTGTACTTGTAACCGACTTGGAAACTGCCTTTGAGCGCTTCGACTTCGTCCCAAGCATTCCAACTGCCGTCCGCACTGTTGGAATGGTGATGGACGGAAGTGACTCTCTGTTCGTTGCCGTTCGCATCCTTGATAACATCATTGAACGGCTCGGATTTATAAGTCCCGGCGTAAGAGGTGAAATACTGGCCCTGGCTCAATGTGACAGGCTGGTTCTTTGCTTGCCCGGCGTAATTCGCGTCAAACATTTTGTTGCACCCTACGGAGAGGGTCGCAATCGCTAAAAGCATCAGATACTTTTTCATAGCAGTATGGATTAAAGGGTTTTCAATTTAGAACAATTTGACGACCAACGCCAATTTGACATAGCCGGTAACGGGCAGGGTGGACAAGGTCTGATAGGCGTCCAAGACCTGAAGCGTACTCGCGTCCGCCGCCTTTCCGCTCATATCTTCCAGTAAGGTCTGCAAACCGGCGCGATCCAGCATACCGCGGACCGGTTTCCCGGTTTCAAGGTCAAGGTTGTGGATGTCCCTCGCGTCAACGATGACACCCATTCCGCCGTTGAACTCAAGACCCATATCGAAAATGACGCCGACGCGCTTGCTGGGAACGAAGGAGCCCCAGCCCAGTCCGACATAGGGACGGGCAATCCAGCGACGGCCGATGGTCAGCCCGAGATTGCCGTTCTTGTCGACGATGACTTGATGGAGGTTCGTGGCCGTTTTGTCACCGCCCGGATAGAACGCGATGCCGACGCCCTTGAAACGATCGTCCAGCGGTTTCGTGTTCTTGAGGGTGATGAGATTGTCGTTGCCCGCGAGCATACCGACCGTGAAGTGGAAGGAGGATTTGCGGGAAGGGAAGAAGTCAAACATAATGTTGCCGGTGTGGCGTGTCATAAAAGCACCCGCCTCGAAATGGACATCTTCGTTATTCAACTTGATGTCGGCGGCAATCGGTTGTCCTTGTGTGCCGACGCCTTGGATGGAGAACGGCCATTTGGTGATGCTCCAAGGAACGATGGAGTAGCCGGCGCGCACTTGCAACCAAGGGGTGATGCAGGTACCGACATTGATGCCGAACCCGTCGGGGGAGATGAGGTCCACGCCGATGGCCCAGTGGTTGATGAGGCCGAATTGGTCATTACGGGCTGATTTCGCTTGCTGTGCGGAAGCGTCCGGGCTCATCGCCGTGAGGGCGAAAAGCAGGCAGAGAGAATAGATAACCTTTTTCATAAGTTTCTTATTTTGTGCAAAAATAAAAATATTTTCCGGATTTTGCTAACCTTTAATGTACATATTTGACTATCAAATCGTCAAAAACCGATGGAATATCCCTATTTTTACACCGTTTTCTATTAAAAAGGATGCAAAAAGGGCCTCCGATGTTGCGGAAGCCCTTTGATTTTTAATCAAAAGCGCGGAAATGCCCGACGCTCGGGAGGGTCTTACTCGGCTTTGGGACCGGCGCTGACGAGGGCCTTGCCGGCTTCGTTGGTCTCGTACTTCTTGAAGTTCTTGACGAAACGGGAGGCGAGGTCCTTGGCTTTGGCTTCCCACTGGGAGGCGTCGGCGTAGGTATCGCGAGGGTCAAGAATGTTGGTGTCCACGCCCGGGAGGACGGTGGGAACCTCAAAGTTGAAGTAAGGGATGGTCTTGGTAGGAGCCTTGTCGATGCTGCCGTTGAGGATGGCGTCGATGATGCCGCGGGTGTCGCGGATGGAGATACGTTTGCCCGTACCGTTCCAGCCGGTGTTCACGAGGTAAGCCTTGGCACCGCTCTTTTCCATCTTCTTGACGAGTTCCTCGGCATACTTGGTGGGATGCAGTTCGAGGAAGGCCTGGCCAAAGCAGGCGGAGAAGGTCGGGGTGGGCTCAGTGATGCCGCGCTCGGTACCTGCAAGTTTGGCGGTGAAGCCGGAGAGGAAGTAGTATTTGGTCTGTTCGGGGGTCAGGATGCTCACCGGAGGGAGAACGCCGAAGGCGTCGGCGGAGAGGAAGATGACCTGCTTCGCGGCGGGGCCGGAAGACTGCGGACGGACGATGTTTTTGATGTGGTAAATCGGGTAGGAGACGCGGGTGTTCTCGGTCACGCTCTTGTCTGCGAAATCGATCTTGCCTTCGGCGTCCACGGTGACGTTCTCGAGGAGGGCGTCGCGGCGGATGGCGTTGTAGATGTCGGGTTCGGACTCTTTGTCGAGGTTGATGACCTTGGCATAGCAGCCGCCTTCGAGGTTGAACACGCCGTTGTCGTCCCAGCCGTGCTCGTCGTCACCGATGAGCAGACGTTTGGGGTCGGTGGAAAGGGTGGTCTTGCCCGTGCCGCTCAGACCGAAGAAGATGGCGGTGTTCTCGCCGTTCATATCGGTGTTGGCGGAGCAGTGCATAGAAGCGATGCCGCGCAGGGGGAGGAAGTAGTTCATCATCGAGAACATACCCTTCTTCATCTCACCGCCGTACCAGGTGTTGAGGATAACCTGCTCTTTGCTGGTGACGTTGAACGCCACGGCGGTCTCGCTGTTGAGGCCGTATTCCTGGTATTTCTCCACTTTGGCTTTGGAGGCGCAGTAAACGACGAAATCGGGCTCCTGCTCGAATTCGGCTTCGTTCTTGGGACGGATGAACATATTGGTCACGAAGTGGGCCTGCCACGCGACTTCCATAATGAAGCGCACTTTCATACGGGTGTCCTTGTTGGTGCCGCAGAAACCGTCGACGACGAACAGGCGTTTGCCGGAAAGCTGTTTGACAGCCAGTTCCTTGAGTTCTTTCCACACTTTCTCGGAAAGGGGATGGTTGTCGTTTTTGTACTCTTCGCTGGTCCACCAAACATTGTCCTTGGAGTTCTTGTCCATCACAATGTACTTGTCCTTGGGGCTGCGGCCGGTGTAGATACCGGTCATCACATTGATGGCGCCCAGTTCGGTTTCCTGTCCTTTGTCAAACCCCTCGAGGCCGGGAGTGGTCTCTTCGTTGAAGAGGACCTCGTACGTCGGGTTGTACACGATTTCGGCAACGTTCTTGATGCCGTACTTGGACAGATCGATGTTGTACATACTGAATATTGGGTTTTATAAACTAACTTTTCAATCCTTTCGGAATATCACGCAAAAATAATCATTCCGCGCGAAATTGGCAAATTCTTGCTATTTTTGTATCAAAGGAATGACGGGAAAGATGACGCCGCTCGAGGTACTGGAGAAATACTGGGGTTACAAGGAGTTCCGCCCCTTGCAGGAGGAGATCATCCGTTCCGCCCTGGAGGGCAGGGACGTGCTGGCTTTGCTGCCCACCGGCGGCGGGAAATCCGTCTGTTTCCAGGTCCCCGTCCTGATGAAAGAGGGCCTCGCGCTGGTCGTCACGCCGCTGATCGCGCTGATGAAAGACCAGGTGCAGAACCTCTCCGACCGCGGCATCCGGGCCCTCGCGATCCACGCCGGGATGTCCCGCCACGAGGTGGACCTGACGCTCAACAACGCCGCATACGGCGACTTCAAGTTCCTCTATGTCTCGCCGGAGCGGCTCAATACCCGCCTGTTCCGTTCGTACCTGGACGTATTGCCCATCAGCACCATCGT
>CADAFY010000097.1 GCA_902787255.1 uncultured Bacteroidia bacterium | reverse complement strand
CCGGGAAACATACAGCCATCCCATCGTGAAGGTGGGGGCCAATTTCTGGACACGGAAGGACATCGGACACCCGATGGGATTCAGCGAAAATCCCCATTCCGGGTACTTGTACTTTGACGAACTGGTGGAAGGGGGCGTCCTGTACACCCGCTCCAATTTCCAGATCAACGACATCATTATGGAAGACAACGACTGGATCTGGGGAAGTGAGCGACGCTGGTATATGCCCACCTCGGCGGAAGTGAAAGACCTGGATTCCTTCCTGGGCTTCAATCCCAAGGCCCTGTTCCCGGGACAACTTTCCGGCTACGACGCCCGTTTCAATGGTTATTGGGGCATCAGCGACGTGCTGAACGGTCGTTCCGCCTTCCCGGACCATCGAATGGACCTGCGGTACAAGGGGCAACTACACCTGTTTTCCGTGGTGGACAACGGCGGTGACAATCCCCAACTCCTGATACTGGACAAGAATTATCGCCTGACCCGCTACGATGCATTGGGCGACTGGCACGAAGATTATTATCCCGTGCGTCCGGTACGCAGTTACAAGTATGAATATCCCAAACTGGAAATCATAAAAAAACACATAAACTAAGATGAAAAGAGTGATAGTTTGCCTGATGGCCGCCGTGGTGCTGGTCGTGGTTGTAGGATGCCGGAAAAGCAATCTGCCGGCCGGAGGGGAGGACGATTCCGCTCTTGAGCAGAAGGAACGCGAAGCCTTTGCCATCCAGAACATCTTGGAGGCGCTGACGGACGAGTCTTTTGACGAGGAAGAGGATACCGACTTTGTATTTGAAGGAAAGACCTTCGAGCCTACCATCGGAGACGTCCGGGACGAGAGCGCTCCCTTCGAAAGAAGTGTGTTTGTGGAAGACGCTTCGCTGGCGGAACAGTACTTCCGAGCGCTGGTGGGCGACAACGGCTTCGTTTCGGAGACGGCGGACGGACTGGTCATCGACCTCACCCGGCTCAAACTGGGCAAGTTGACCTTCCACCGCGAAGGGGATGGGGACAACTCCGGGTATGTCCGGGTGGAGATTCCCTGCATCCCGCATCTCACCAAAATCATCTACCGTACGGAAGACCAGTGGGGAAGCAACAGTTTCAACTCTCCGTGCCGCCGGGGCGACGTGTACTTCGGCGAGGGCGTTTACTGGGTTTGCGTCAAAGAGAGCCGGAGTCAGATGAATCCCGGAACGCTGGTGAATATGGCCGCCGGCAAAGGCCGGCTGTACTATAACAGATGGAGTGAACTGTGGGACCCCAATCACGGCAGCGGTCACGACCTGAACTGCCGCGTCAACGACATCAGCGACTACCTGCTCCTCTGTTCGGACAGTAATATCTATGCCCGGAAAAAGAAAAAAATCGTGGAACAACTGCCCAATGAAGTTTTCCCTTTCGCCTGCTATTCCCAGGATGCCAAAAATCAGTATTTCCAGAGCCTTGGCCGGGATGGATTCGCTACGGAGAATTTTGACTACAGCCATTGGAGCGACTATTCCCCGGGCCGCTACAAAAAAGTCGTCATCGTCCTGGGCGCCAAGCACGGAAAATACAAACTCTTCAAAGGCAAAAAGCGCTATTGCCAGTATGTGCGCATTTCCCCGAAGTGCGTCAACAATGACGGTTACTGCTTTGACGATAAGGGCTACTACGGAAACGGGGAAAAGGATAAACTCTACGATTTCCTGAACGAGAGTTTCGTGTACACGATGAACAGCGTACATTTTACGGACAGGGTGCCCCAGGGCTTCACGCTCGTGAATCTTTAGTAGTGAAAACCTTCTTTCATCTTTTAACCCTTCTGGGTTTGACGGTCCTGCCGTGGGGCTGCCGGAGCCTGGAATTGGAGATTCCCCCGGTTCCGGAGAGGGAAAATGCCCCCGAGTGGATGCCGGAAGGCGGCTACGAGTGGGTGAAGGCCGCCGATGTGGAGACCCGTGAACTGTTCCGCCGCAACTACGGACTGGGTTACTCCTACAATGCGGTACACGGGGACTATTGCAATTGGAAAGACATCCGCTGCCAGGTGCTCAACCGTTTTTACCTGCAGAACCTGCAGGACGCCAGCGGTGAGAAACTCATCGTGGAGAGCACCGCCAAATATTCTTCCATCGCCTCCGAGTTCGACTATTCCTTCCGGGACTATGTGGCCAATGTGGCCGTCGAGACCAGGCAGAAGATAGATTTGGGACTGTATGAGAGCGAAAAGCGCAACAGGCAGTATTTCCTGGAGAACGGCGTTCAGGAGACGTTCTACTACACCTTGGACGAAAAAGAGATTTTGGTGGACAGTTACGTCAGTTACGCCAGCGTGCTTTCCCGTTATTCCCGGAACCCGAACGTGTTCACGGAAAGTTTCCGCAATGCGGTGGAACACCTGAGGCTTACCCCCGACGACAATGTGGCCGCGGTGGACTCGATGCTGAACGTGTGGGGCACCCACGTCATCGTGAGCGCCTGCCTGGGGGGACGCCTGCGGGTGGACTTGATGAACAGCATCTGGCGCTACAATGACAAATCCAGCGAAGAAGCGTGGAGCAGCAAGGAATTTCTGCAGGCGGTGCAGGAAAAGCAGAAGAGCCGCGTGGAGGAAGAGTTTGTCTGGCTGAAAGATTGCCGCCTCAGGCTCCAGGCCTGGGGAGGAGACCAGAGTTATCTGACCGGTCTGCTGGGAGAGCACAAGCCGGACGGTTCGCGCACGTTTTCCCTGGATGGGATTTCAGCCTGGCGCACCTCCCTGGTTTTCGATGCGGCGGACGAACTGAATTCCAATGTCGAACTGGTCGATATGGAGGTGATTCCCATCTGGGATTTTGCCGCCGTGGTGGACCCGTGGCAGGCGATGCGCATCAAAGCCGCGGTCACCCAGGATGCCGCCCTGATGCAAAAGTTGCTGGGCGATGTCAATTTCTTCAACGTGACCTTCCCCATCCGCCATCCTTCGGCCTCCTGCCAGTGGAGAAAGGACACGGGAACGTGGGAAACGTTTACCCGGACCGACACCGGGGACGCGCCGCAAGTGGTGAATATCGAAAGCGGCGGCCGTTATATGGCTACCGTCTGCCACGAGAACATCGACGGGCACGACCTCTGGGTGTGCTATCCTGTTTATGAAGGGAAGGTGAACCTGGCCTGCGGACTGGGCGTAGAGGACAGCAATGTATTCAAAGTGCGCTGGATTGGGGATACGCCTACGCTTACCTATCAGGAAGGGGTTACGGCGACCGATACCTTCTACATTACATCCGGCGGCGTGGGCGTAGAGCCCGTGGAGGACGTGGTTTACGCCCCGGGGCGCGCCCTGCCCTATATCGAACTCAGCGGAGGCGTCCGGCCGGACGGCAGTTATTCCTCGCAGGCCTACCGCGTCTTCAAGGAGGCCGGACACTTTGTCCTGCCGGTGCAGGCATCCGTCCGTCCGGAAGACATCGCGGGCTGGAATGAGTACACGACCGTCACCGCCGACCGGTGGGTTTTCGCCCGCAACCCGGACTACACCTACCTCTACAACGCTAACGAGATTCGGTAAAGGTTGGAGCGGCCTCCCGCATAGCAGCGTGAGCAAAAAAATCCACACTGCGTAAAAACGCACCCCACACCTTGTTCGGGCGCATCTTATCTCGTAATTTTGCGCGTTATAATATTTTTAATTATGACAAAACAACTCAAAGCGCTTCTGGATGCAGTACGACTGGTGCGCTAATTTCAACGCATCCTCTAAGGATGATATCGTCACGGCCAACAACAATCATACATTCGGCTCGGCCAAACTTCATACCACCAGCAGCACTTCTACGACGACTTGCTATTGGTTTGGTGGAACAAAGGCAGACTATGTGAACTGCGGAATGGCGGATCAAGCCGGTTTCAATACCGTCAATGCGAGACGATTGGCTGCGGGATGCGAGGATATCAACGCGTATCGCACCTACGGGACGAGCGATGGCTGGGAATTCTTTGGCAATGCCTCAACATTCTGGTATAATTACTGGAGCAGTGGTTCCCACCTCGTCGCCCTGCTGATTTCCTTCTAACAGATTATTCAGGAAACAACCTATTTTGAAAAACGGAGATGTCTTGCGGCATCTCCGTTTTTACTACAGCATCGCTTGAATGTCCTTCTCGATGTCCTCGGGCGTGGTGGTGGGAGGGAAGCGTTTGATGACGGAGCCGTCGCGGTTGACGAGGAACTTGGTAAAGTTCCACTGGATGTCGCTCTTCTTCCCGACACTCTTGCTGATGGCCTTGAAAAGGGTGGAAGCGGCCTTGGCCTTGAAGCCCTTGTATTCTTCGGTCGGAGCCTGCTCTTTCAGATATTCAAAAACAGGTTCGGCGTTCGGACCGTTGACCTCGCATTTGGCCATCAACGGGAAAGTGACTCGGTGATTGAGGCGGCAGAACTCCGCAATTTCCCCGTCCGAACCCGGTTCCTGACCGGCGAACTGATCGCAGGGGAAGCCGAGGATGACCAGTCCCTGCTCCTTGTACTTCTGATAGAGGGCCTCCAGGCCGTCGTACTGCGGGGTGAAACCGCACTTGGATGCGGTATTGACAACCATCAGGACTTTGCCTTCAAACTGTGCGAAGTCCACTTCTTTGCCCTTGTTGGAGAGGGTCTTGAATTCGTAAATTTTTGCCATAATTGATATTTGTTTTAGATTTTTCGACGGCAAGATGCGCATTTTTCACGCTTTTTCTGATAATATTCGTGGCGGGCCGGATTCTCCGGGAACCACCCTTTCAACACGCGCTGCTCCTGTTTGAACACTTCGTGGATGCTCCAGAAACTCGAAAAGGCCACCGCGCCCGCAATCGTGGAAGCGATAAAGGATTCGAGAAACAGCGAGAGGCATAGGCTGATGAGACCGATGACAAGGAAAATCCACCACGACACCCGGCCCCATCGGTATTCCCAACGAATGACCAGCGGATGAAAGATGCCGATACAGGCAAACACGGCGGCGCCGATAATAATTCCGTTAAAATTCATCTCGTAATATTTTGCAGGGTGCAAATTTACAGCAAATTTATCAAATCCAAGAGGTAACCCTGCAAAGATAGGTCTTTTTGGACTATCAAATCGTACAACACGAAAAAATTTTTCCGCATTTTGAAAAAGTCAAGAAAAATTTTTCTTTTTCCGAGCATTTTTTCTTTTTGCAAACCGCATCTTTGCGCAAAAAACGAACGAGTATGATTGTAAATGTTTTGAGCGCAAAATGCATCGGCATCGAAGCGGTGCCGGTGACCGTCGAGGTCGACATCACCCCCGGAATCGGCATCCATCTGGTCGGGCTGG